>NZ_JAKLTD010000001.1:200187-298510 GCF_022014235.1 Methanothermobacter sp. K4 | reverse complement strand
GTAGGCTCCATGCACAGAAGGCGATAATGCACTGGCTCATGGGATGATTGAGAGTGTTTGAGAACAGGCTCCATGCACAGAAGGCGATAATGCACTGGCTCATGGGATGATTGAGAGTGTTTAATATCTGGATGATGGTAATGTGCTGTTCAGGCATGTTATGAACCGGAGTGCAATGATAAAGAGATTGAGGGACATTTTAGATGGGCTCTCTGTTCATAGCATCCCTCTTCATTTAACGTGGACTGAACATTCCAGTCTTCAATACATTTATGTGGCACCCAGGAATCTTTTTTCTGAATGCCAGTTTCAATGGTCCTGAAAAATGTGATTTACATGGTCTCCGGGGCATGTATACCCAGAAGACCAAGGGCATTTCTGATTACGATTCTAACAGAATCAACGAGTCTCAGCCTTGCACCCTCAAATTCGGACCCGATGACAGGTGTGGATCTGTAGAAACTGTTGAAGGCATTTGCAAGGTCCTGCACGTACTGTGCCACGGGGTGAACCCTCCTTGCCATTGCGGCCTCCTCAACAACCACAGGGAAACGGGCAAGGAGACGCACAAGTTCCTTTTCGTCGTCTTCAGGTTCCCAGCCGTCTTCGATGTCCTCATCACCATTGAAGGATGCCTTCTTGAGGAGTTTGCATGCCCTTGCATGGGCGTACTGTATTGATGCACAGCCACGTTCAAAGCTGAGGGCATCATCCCACCTGAATACAATATGCTTCTCGGGTGAAAGGCGTGCTATATAGTACCTTATGGCCCCGTTGCCGATGGCCTCGGCGATTTCATCTGCGACGTCATCTGGAAGTTCTCTTCTCTTTTTAACCTCCTCAAGTGCCCTTCTGTGGGCCTCATCCATCAGCTCATCCACTGATATGAAGACGCCCCTCCTCGTGGACATTGAGCCCTCTGGAAGTGTTATGAACTCATAGAATATGACCTCTGGTTTCTTACCACCAAGGAGGCCTACAGCGACTCCCACCTGCTCTGCTGCAAGTTTATGGTCTGATCCAAGGACGTCAATGAGAATATCCCCTTCACGGGACTTCTGGAGATGGTATGCTATGTCCCTTGTTGAGTAGAGGGATGTTCCATCTGAGCGGGTGAGCACAAGCTCCTTTTCAATGCCGAACTCCTCAAGGTCAAGGTAGAGGACCTCATTTTCCCTGGTGAGTCCCGTTTTTCTGAGGGATTCTATAACCTCACCAACCGTCCCATCCCTCACCAGTTCCCCCTCCCAAACGAACCTGTCGTGGTGGACATGGAGCCTCCTCATGGTCTCCTTCATCCCATCGAGGCAGTAATCAACAACCTCCCTGAAGGTTTCCTCGTTCTCACCGGCCTCGTACTTCCTCAGGAGTTCGTCCACATCGTCCTTTACACCCGGATCCTCCCCGAGTTTCTGGTTAACCTCAAGGTAGAGCCTTCCAACCCTGTGGTCCCTCTTATCGCCGGGGTAGTCGTCCAGGTTTTTATGGAGGTTCAGGAGGCCCCAGACTATCATGGCTATCTGGCGCCCCATGTCATTGACATAGTACTGGGTTTCAACATCGTATCCTGCCTTTCTGAGTATCCTGGCAAGTGAGTCCCCGATGATGGCATTCCTTATATGTCCTATGTGCAGCGGACCGTTGGGGTTTGCAGAGGTGTGCTCAAGTATTATCCTCTCACCCCTCTCTGGATGGGACCCGTAGTCATCGTCCATGATTTCAAGGAGTTTTCCTGAAAGCTTCCCATAGTCAACAAAGAAGTTTATGTAGGGTCCCTTTGATTCGACGGCCTCAAAGATCTCAGGAGTTTCAATAACCGACATTATATCTGAGGTTATCTCCATTGGCGGTCTTTTGAGTTCACCTGCGATTTCAAAGGCCACCGTGCATGCAAGATCCCCCAGCTGGGGGTTTGGGGGTTCCTCCAGTTTGATCTCTGATGGTGCTGGTAGCTGGAGCTTCTCAAGCGCTTCAATTATTGAATCCCTTGCACTGTTTTCAATGTATCTGAACAATTTCCTCACCTGCCTTCAGAGTCCCTTAAGCCAGAGTGTTATGTAGCCCACCTTGGGTATCATGAGTGGATTTGAACCCACAGTTATGACCCTTGCCTCGACCTGTGATGGGTAGACAGGCGCAGGGTCAGGTGTTGGGTTGTTGTCGCCCTTCGTGATGTAGTATTTTTTGCCTGTTTTATCCTTTTCTACGGCTATAACCCGGTGTATAACCGGCTCAGGGAACCATGTAGCGTCATAGATTATTATGTCACCCTTCTGTATGTTTTCAGGGTTCAGTTCATTTATGCCGAAGAAGTTGCTCTTCTCGATTATCACTATGTCTCCCCTGTAGAAGACGGGCTCCATGCTTCCTGATACAACCACGTTCATGTGCTGTGATGCAACAACAGCAAGTAAGAGGAGGAGAATGTATGCTGCTGCCTCAAGCCATTCCCTTTTATCATCACTCATGCTTACACCTATCTCAGAATGGCGCCTGTATCTGCTGAACCTGCGAGTTTTCTGTAGCGTGCGAGCCATCCCTTAACATGGCGTTCCGGTTTTTCTGCAGATTCAAGCCTTCTTTTGATCTCATCTTCTGTCAGATCAACCTCAAGTTTTCTTGAGGGTATATCTATTCTTATTGTGTCCCCATCCCTTACAGCTGCTATGGGTCCATCCTCCATTGCCTCAGGGGAGACATGTCCCACGCATGGTCCCCTGGTACCCCCTGAGAACCTTCCATCGGTTATTAGGGCCACCCTTTCAAGTCCCATACCTGCAATTGCAGAGGTGGGGTTCAGCATCTCCCTCATACCCGGGCCACCCTTGGGTCCCTCGTATCTTATGACGATAACATCACCCTCGGCTATCTCTCCATTGAATATTGCATCAACACATTCGTCTTCGCTCTCAAATACCCTTGCTGGGCCCTCATGGACAAGCATATCCTCTGCAACGGCTCCCTGCTTCACCACAGAGCCCCTGGGCGCCAGGTTACCATGGAGTATGGCGAGGCCACCCTCCCTGTGGACCGGGTCATCCAGGGGTCTTATAACTGTGGCGTCCCTCACCCTGGCATCTCTCATGTTCTCAGCGACGGTTTTTCCTGTGCAGGTCATGCAGCTGGTGTTGAGGTGGTCCCTGAGGGTTTTCATGACGGCCTGTATTCCCCCGGCCCTATCAAGGTCTATCATCATATGCTCACCTGCGGGTGAGATTGATGCTATGTGGGGTATTCTACGGCTCAGCTCATCAAAGACATCGAGGTTGATGCCAAGGCCCTCTATCTCAGCTGCTATGGCCGGGATGTGGAGTGCACTGTTGGTTGACCCCCCAAGTGCAAGGTCCACCATCACAGCGTTCTCAAATGCCTCCCTGCTCATTATCCCTGTGGGTTTAAGGTTTTCCTTGACCATTTCCACTATCCTGTGACCTGAGAGCCTTGCAATCTGCCTCTTTTTTGAGCTTACAGCATGTGCAGTTGCGCATCCAGGTAGGCTCATACCCAGGGCCTCTGTTAGGCAGGCCATGGTGTTGGCTGTGAAGAGTCCTGCACATGAACCTGGACCTGGACAGGCGCATCTTTCGAGTTTGTCAAGTTCATCCTCACTCATTTCACCTGCGCTAACGGCGCCCACACCCTCATATACATTTATGAGGTCAACCTTCTTTCCCTGGAATTCTCCGGGTAGCATGGGGCCGCCGGTGACCACTATTGATGGTATGTCAAGTCTTGCAGCGGCCATCAGCATACCCGGGACTATCTTATCACAGGTTGGGAGAAGGACAAGTCCGTCAAGGGCGTGGGCCTTTGCCATGCTCTCCACTGTATCTGCGACTATCTCCCTTGATGCAAGGGAGTACTTCATGCCCTCATGGTTCATGGCTATCCCGTCGCATATGGCCATGGTGTTGAATTCAAATGCAACTCCACCCGCAGCGTTGATTCCAGCTCTAACCTCATCTGCAAGTTCTCTGAGGTGCAGGTGCCCTGGCACGATATCGGTGTAGCTGTTGGCTATCCCTATAAATGGCTTTTCAAAGTCCTGGTCTGTCAGGCCACATGCTCTGAGGAGGGAGCGGTGGGGCGCCCTCTGTATTCCCCTCTTTATGGTATCACTTTTCATGGAATCACCGTTATTATCATCACCCTGATTATTATTAATTATCATGGAATAAATAATATTAATTTAACTGCCATATATTATAACATGGATTTCCCGGTAATTAAGTTTTTGATAGCCCTGGCCATAGGAGCCCTGGTGGGTATTGAGAGGGAGAGGAGGACCAGGGGGACAGAATTTGCAGGTATAAGGACCTTCATTCTGATATCACTCATGGGGGCTCTTTCAGCGTATCTCTCAGGGATTTTTCCTCTGATGCTCCCCGCTGCCTTTCTGGGGCTGGTTGCCATAGTATCTGCAAGTTACATTGTGAGCATGAGGGACGATGGGGATATAGGGATAACAGGGGAGGTTGCAGCGTTTATAACCTTCATGCTTGGGGCTATGTGCTTTTCAGGTGATTACAGGCTTGCAGCAATGCTTGCTATCATTGTAACGGCGCTTCTTGCCCTCAAAAGGTACATTCACATTGCCGTAAGGAGGATAAGTGAGAGGGAGATGATAGATACAATAAAATTCCTTGTGATAGCCTTTGTGATTCTCCCGCTTCTTCCGGATACATCGCTTGGCCCCTGGGGGGTCTTTAACCCCTATCAGGTGTGGCTGATGGTTGTGTTCATATCAGCCATAAGCTATGCAGGTTACATTGCTATGAAGATAGCAGGTCCAGACAGGGGTCTTAGTGCCACAGGAATAATAGGGGGACTGGTGTCGAGTACAGCTGTGGTTACGGCAATGGCAGGGCGCGTGAGGGAATCTGAGGATCTCATAAGGCCGGCGGTGTTCGCGGCGGTTGTTTCAAGTTCAATGATGTTTTTCAGGATCCTGCTGGAGGTCTCTGTTATAAACCCCTCCCTGATGGGGTACGTTGCACCCCCAATGCTTGCCATGGGGGTAACCGGGATGGCTCTGGGTGTTCTGTTCATCAGGTCACCATCAAAGATTGACCAGGATATTAAAATTGAAAACCCATTCTCTGTTAAGCCCGCTCTCCTATTTGGGGTGCTTTTTCTGGTCATTCTATTCCTATCAAAGGCCGCGAACGTCTACCTTGGCCGTGGGGGGGTCCTGGCAGCGGCTGTGATCTCTGGAGTGGCTGATGTGGATGCCATAACTGTGAGTATGTCTTTACTGGCAGCAGGGGGTTCTTTAAGTTCTTCAACAGCTGCAGCTGCCATAACCCTTGCAGGAGTCTCAAACACGATTATAAAGGGTGGAATAGCCTTTGCACTTGGCACAAGAATGTTCGGGAAGAGGGTGGGGACCCTCTTCCTTGTCATTGTGGTCACGGGGCTCGTGGCGGTTGGTCTTATGGGGATCTAGTGTTTTCTTTGAGATGGGTTTTATGGCGATATAGATACTCTTGGGGACATGGGTCCTGATTTTTTTAGGCTTTAGGGTGTTGGTACCCCTTCTTAATTTGAATCCAAACAAACTCATGACCTTATCATGGTTAGGAGCATCTTGAAGGGTTCCACCGCCATCACCGCATGGGGCTCATTGGCCGGCATTATTATCATCTCGCCTGCAGCCACACGGTTCTTCTCTCCGCTTATTGTGATTTCTGCCTCACCATCAATCACCTGGACCATGACATCGAAGGGTGCAGTGTGTTCACTGAGCCCCTGGCCCCTGTCAAAGGCAAATAGGGTCACGGTACCGGTATCCTTCCTGATTATCTCCCTGCTCACCACCGAATCGTCCTGGTAGTCAATGAGTTCATTCAGTTTCAGAACCTTTCCCTTAATCTCCATTTCCATTACTCCATCATCTTCTTTATATCCTCTTCAGGGTCACCTATTGGTGTGAGTTCATATTTATCAACGAGCACATTTATGATGTCATCGTTGGCCCACCCAGGCAGTATGGGACCTATGTACATGCCTTTTAGGTTCAGTGATAGTAGGCTCCAGAGTATTGCAGCGGCCTTCTGCTCCATCCAGCTGAGGACTATGCTGAGGGGCAGCTCATTCACGTCCATATTGAAGAGGTTGCCCAGTGCCTCCACAAGTTCCACTGCCACTATGGAATCGTTGCACTGGCCCAGGTCTATGAGGCGGGGGATCCCCTCGATGTCACCCAGATCCATTGAGTTGAAACGGTACTTACCGCAGGCCAGTGTGAGAACCACGGTATCCTCAGGGAGCTTCCTCACAAATTCGGTGTAGTACCTTGCCTGTGGCAGGGGCGAATCACAGCCACCAACAAGGAAGAACCTGCTGATTCTACCCTCCTCCACCAGTTCCTTTATTTTATCTGCAAGTGAGAGGATTGTTGAGAGTCCAAAGCCGGTTGTTAGTGTCGTGGCTTCCTCCTCTTTAAGGGGCGGAAGCTCAAGGGCCTTCTCTATCACCGGACTGAAGTCGTAGCCCTCAATATGCTTAACCCCGGGGAGGCGGGCAACACCACAGGTGAACATCCTCTCCCTGTAGCTGTCACGTGGAAGCAGCACACAGTTTGATGTTCCAAGCACTGCGGCGCTGTAGCGTGAGAAGGTCTCCCTCTGGTCGAACCATGGCCCGCCAAGCTGTCCGGCAAGGTGCGGGTACTTCCTGAGGCCAGGGTAACCATGGGCTGGAAGCAGCTCTGAATGTGTGTACACGTTCACACCTGTACCTTCGGTCTGCCTGAGCAGCTCTTCAAGCGCCTTCAGGCTGTGCCCTGTTGCTATTATGGCCGGACCATCAAGGGCCCCAACCCTTACCTCTGTGGGTTCAGGTTCCCCGTAGGTGTCCATGTGGGCCTTCTTGAGGAGCTTCATGGTCCTCAGGTTCATTTCACCCGCCTCAAGGGCAAGACTTACGAATTCCTCTCCATCAAAATTCACGTTGGTGAGTGTTGAGTAGAATCCCCTCTCAAGGAATGCGTCCACCACCTCATCGGTGTATCCAAGTTCCCTGGCATGGTAGAGGTAGGCAGATATTCCCTTTATTGCAAATAGAAGGTTATCCTGGAGTCTTGCCACGGTAGCTTCCTTTCCACAGACCCCCTTTACTATGCAGGCCCTTCCACGGATGGTCTGGGAGCACTGGTAGCAGAACATTTCTATATCCTCTGGCCTCACGCGCTTCACCTCACCCCTGAGGGGTTCGAACTGGTCCTTACCAACGTTACAGACCGGGCATACCCAGTCATCTGGAAGTTCCTCGAAGGGTGTTCCGGGTTTTATACCTGACGTGGGGTCACCCACCTCAGGGTCATATATGTAGTCACATACCTTGCAGCGGTACTTCATTTCAATCACCATATTAAAAACTGACAGCAAATTATATATAATTTTTGTCACTATTTGAGTATAAAATGTAACAAACAGGTGTCTGGATGGAACGGAAGGTAATAAAAGCACTTAAACTTATGGGACTTACAGACTATCAGGCGGCTGCATACACTGCAATGGTATCACTGGTATCCGCAGGGGCCGCCGAGGCCGCCGAGGCATCAGGAATCCCCAGATCAAGGATCTATGAGATACTGAGGCAGCTTTCAGAAAGGGGATTTGTGGAGGTGGAGCGCGGCAAACCCCTCAGGTATCATGTGGTCCCCCCTGCAGAGGTTTTCGGGAGGGAGAAGAGGAGGATAATAAAGGAACTGGATGAGGCCATGCAACACCTCAGGAGAACCTACGAGGATAGGGTTGCAAGGGTACCTGCGCCTGTATGGCTCATACACGGGCAGGAGAAGATAATGAAGAAGGAACTTGAGATCATATCAAGAACCAGGTCCGAACTCAAAATGAGGATGGGTTTCATCTTCAGGGGTGAGCTGAGGGAGCTGCGCCCTGCAATTGAGAGGATAGTGGATAGGGGCGCTGATGTAAGGATAATGGCGTCTGAAGACCTTGATCTGCCCTGTGAGGTGAGGGTCATAAGCATGCCACCTGTTCGGATGTTTGTGAGGGATTCAGGGGAGATGATGTGGATATTCTCCAGGTTCACACCTGAGGGATCACCGATACCTGAGACTGCAATGGGTATATGGAACCAGTACCTTGAGATAGCAGAGAACTACTCAAGGATATTTGACAGCATATGGTATGGGAAATCTGAGGGAGGAGCAGGAGGTATCTAGCCACACCTATTAGACAGCAATCTGCAGGTCTTCAGCACAGAATCTCTGGATATGCAGTATTTGTACAGTCTTCTATCATCCCGTGCACATGATAGGCAATATTTAAAAACCTTCGCCCTTAAAACAATAACATTATATTATTCTTACAAGGTGATGGCATGAGGATACTGTTAATTCACTCTGATTACCTGGAATACGAGACAAAGAACAAAACAGGGATAGCAGAGGAAATACCCGAAGATAAAATGCAGGGACACTTCACCGAGTCCCTGGTGGTCTTCACAGCAGTGGAGGCTGAGGATGAGGAGAACCCTGATTCAGTCATTGAAAATGCAGTAAATGAAATAGTAAGGGTTTTTGGTGATGTTAAGGCCGATAATGTGGTTATATACCCATACGCACACCTTAGCTCATCACTGAGCTCCCCGGAGACAGCCCGCAGGGTTCTTGAGGGCATGGAGGAGGCACTGAGGGATAGGGGACTTGAGGTCTCAAGGGTCCCCTTCGGCTGGTACAAGGCATTCAGAATATCTTGTAAGGGCCACCCACTATCGGAACTCTCAAGGACCATAAGGCCGGAGCCAATGAAAGAGGAGGAGGAATCGGAGGAATCAGAGTGGTTCATACTCCATAAGGGCCAGAAAATCAGACCGGAGGAATTTGAGTTCACCAGCAGGGACCTTGAAAACCTTGTGAAGTATGAACTGGGTGAACTTGAATCATCTGGCGAGGAGCCACCACACGTTAGACTCATGAGGGAGAAGGGCCTGGCGGATTATGAACCATCAGCCGATGTGGGACACCTCAGATGGTACCCCAGGGGAAGGCTGATAAGGGATCTTCTTGCAGACTACGTTTACATGCTTGTAACCAGTGAGGGGGCAATGCCGGTTGAGACCCCCATAATGTATGACCTTGAGGACGAGGCCATCAGGGTCCATGCAGAGAAGTTCGGTGAAAGGCAGTACAGGATGAAGAACAAGAAGGAGCTCATGCTGCGATACGCTTGCTGCTTTGGGGCCTTCAGGATACTCTCAGATTCGTTCCTCACATGGAAGAACCTCCCAGCATCCATATATGAACTCTCCACCTACAGCTTCAGGCTTGAGAAGAAGGGTGAGGTGGTTGGCCTCAAAAGGCTCAGGGGCTTTACAATGCCCGACCTTCACACGGTATGCGCCGACCTTGAACAGGCACTCACCGCGTTTGCAGGACAGGTGGAGATGTGCATGAAGACCGGTGAGGACCTGCAGGTGAACTATGAGGTGATATTCAGGGCCACCAGGGAATTCTATGAGGAGTACTCTGACTGGGTGCACTCAGTGGCCGATAAAATAGGAAAACCCATACTCCTTGAACTTCTACCCTCAAGGAAGCACTACTGGATTGCCAAGATGGACTTCGCAGCCATAGATTACCTTGGAAGGCCAATAGAGAACCCAACAGTACAGATAGATGTTGAGAGCGGGGAAAGGTTCGGTATAACCTATGTTAACAGTGACGAGGAGGAGGTCAACCCCATAATCCTCCACTGCAGCCCCACAGGAAGCATAGAAAGAGTTATCTGCAGTTTACTTGAAAAGACAGCCGTTGAGATGGATGAGAAACCACCCATGCTACCTGTCTGGCTTTCACCGACACAGGTACGTGTGCTTCCAATTGCCGAACGACACCTTGAATTTGCAGAGTCCCTTGTATCAGAGATGGTGGCAAATGATGTGAGGGCTGACCTTGACGACAGAGCAGAAACCCTTGGTAAGAAGATAAGGAACGCTGCCCAGGACTGGGTTCCCTACGTTGTGGTTGTGGGTGACAGCGAACTTGAGGGGAAACTCACAGTTAACATCAGAAGCACCGGTGAAAAGGTTCAGATGGATATCGAAGAGCTCATTGAACTTGTCAGATCAGAGACACATGGAATGCCCTTCAGGAGACTTCCCCTCCCTGTCAGGCTTTCAGAGAGAATCAACTTCTAAATTTTTTTTGATCCATCTTCTTATAAGTTATAACTTATAAGATATAATTTATAAGTTCTAAATTCTAAGTTCCAGGTGATAGTCTTAAATTAAGACCAGATCATGATCGGTGATTCAATGGGAGAGATAATTTCAATCATAAACCAGAAGGGGGGCTGTGGCAAGACAACAACCGCAGTGAACCTCTCAGCAGCCCTTTCACTCCTTGAGAGGAGGGTGCTGGTGGTTGACATGGACCCTCAGGGTAACGCAACAACAGGCTTCGGTGTGAATAAATCTGAACTGGACTCAACCATCTACACCGTACTCAGCAGAAAGGCATCCCTCAGGGATGTGATGGTTCCAGCTGAACTCGAGGACCTATACCTTGCACCAAGCAACATATCCCTCAGCGGTGCAGAGATAGAACTCAGCAGTGAGATAGGCTACCACGCCATTCTCAAGGAGGCTCTGAAGGATATAAGGGATGAATTCGACTACATATTCATAGACGCCCCGCCCTCACTTGGGATCCTCACACTCAACGCACTCGTGGCATCTGACAGCGTCATAATACCGATACAGGCAGAGTACTATGCCCTCGAGGGAATGGCTGACCTCCTAAGGACAATGAACCTTGTCGAGGAACGTCTCCAGAGTCCATGCCCCATAAAGGGGATACTCATAACACTCTACGACTCGAGGACACGCCTTGCAAGGGACGTGCAGAGGGAGGTTGAAAGGTTCTTTGGTGAAAGGGAGAACATTTTCAGAACAAGGATACCGAGAAATGTACGCCTTGCAGAGGCCCCCAGCCATGGAAAACCATGCATCACCTATGACCCTGAAAGCACAGGAACAGGGGCCTACATGAAGCTCGCAGCCGAAATACTGGGTATGGAGTGATATGATGACACAGAAGAAGGGCCTTGGAATGGGACTCGATGCACTCATCCAGTCAAGGACAAGGAAGGAATTGAAGGAGACCTCTGACTCAGTGACTGGAGATGTGCAGGTTGAGGCTGTTATAAGGGAGGTTAAACGCAACCCCCGCATAACCCTCTGGTCTGCAAGGTCTGCAGCGGTACTCAGGTACCTGAAGAAGACACAGCCAGAGTTCAGCATAAGCAGGGAGGCATCGGACCTCATAGAAAGGGCCGTTAAGGAGAAGTACCCTGAAATATGGAAGATGTTCTCTGAACTCCAGTAGGTCAATCACTCTTATTCCAGCTGCTGAGGGTTGTCTGGGATCCGTCAAGGTATATGAAGGGCTCGGCCCTTCCCAGTCTCACCCCCATTCCCTTCAGGATATCCGGGGTGAGGTTAACCTTACCCCTCAGTTCAATTATTTTTCTGGCCGACTTTGGCCCTATTCCAGGGACCCTGATGATTTCATGATAGGGGGCGGTCTTGAGGTCCACCGGGAAGATATCCATATCCATGGCTGCGGCGTACTTTGGATCCACAGAGGTGTCCAGGTAACCCCCACTGAACCTCAACTCATCAACACCGAAACCATAGGACTTAAGGAGGGAGTCTGTCTGGTAGAGTCTGAAGACACGCCGGGGATCTGCTTCGGACCTTTTTTCAAGGTCAGTCCCTTCAATGGGCTGAAAACCACTGAAGTACACCCTCCTGAGGGAATATTTATCGTAGATCCACTTGACACGTTTAACTATATCCTCATCTGTTTCATCAACAGCCCCAACCATCAGCTGGGTGCTCTGACCTGAGGGTGCAAGTTCAGGGTGTCTCTTTTTGAACCTGCTGATCCACCTCATTCTCCGCAGGATGTCAACACTGTAGTCCTTGGTGGATGAAAGTTCATCAAGGCCATCCCTGGTCGCGGTCTCAAGGTTGATGCTCACACGACTTGCAAGTTCCATGGCCCTCCTTACAGTGTCCATGGATGAGCCGGGGATGATCTTGAGGTGTATGTAGCCGCCGTAGCCCTCAAGCCTCAGGATTCTGAGTGTCTCCAGGAGCTTCTCCATGGTTTCATCAGGGTCCCTGCTCACCCCCGAACTGAGGAAGAGTCCATCAACGTAGCGCCTCTCATAGTAGTCAAGGAATATCCCTGCAATTTCCTCTGGCTTCAGCTCTACGGGCTCTTTCTCTGCACTGTTTATACAGTACCTGCAATCGTTGCAGCACCTGTTGGTGAGCAGAACCTTGAAGAGGGGGACCCTGCAGCCCCTGTAACTGGTGTAGTAGATACCCGGCACCGAGGGGTTCCTCTGGGAGGGGTCTGCACTGTAGTCGCAGAGGTCAAACTGGGCACTGTCACTCAGCACCTGGACCCTTTCATCAAGACTCATGGTGAATCAATATGTCCATGATTCTATAACTAATTTTATCAGGGCTCGTGGGATCCACAGTGATTCTAGGGGAGATAGAATGAATGATTTTAAAGGATTATAATTGATTTTAAGCCATAAAAAAGATTTAAATTAATTTTTAACCACCAAAAGAATATTTAAAATTCAAAATAATCCATTTAATACCCTGATATGAACACAGCCCTTTTTTCATGTTGTGTATCCTCTCAGAATGGTGCCTATGCACCCCCTTAAATAAACCATCAGATCATTCAATTTAAAAAAAGGTTTAATAGGGCTTATTTTTTGAAAAAGGGAAACAGTAGTGTCACAGTGATTTAAAGAAGAAATTAAAAGATCACACCCATCACTTCAATTTTTAAAAAGTAATTAGAAGGCTCTGATTGAAAAAAAGAGTTCTAAAACGTCTTATTTTTCAATTCTGAGGCAAAATATTTATATATGAGGTCACAGTTATATTCCTAACATCCAGAGGGAACATTAAATATCTTTCTGGATTGGAGGCGGTAAAATTAAGCGACTTTTTATTGCATCCCTATTTCTATTCTCCATAGCTGCAGCGGGCATAACCTCTTCTGAGGCTGAGGATAGAGGAACTGAGATCAGCGCAAAACCCCTGAAGGTGGATGCGAAGAAGTATCATAAGAAGTACAGCAAAAAAAGAATCCACACAAAGGCATACTATAAAAAGAGGGTCCTCAAAAGGAAACATGTGAGGGCCTACAGACGCACATCAAGGGATGTGGGGGCATCATTCCACACTGTAACCGCGGATTACGTTGAGGCCAGTGGAAGGTGTTCATGTTCACTCCATGGGGATTACAGGGAGCATAAATCACGGTTCAGGAATTACTGCCCCTTCTGTGGCAGGCACGGAACACTGAGATATGAGGAGGGCTCCACATGTCCAGAGGGGATGTGGTTCTGCAGCAGATGCGACGCCGACTTCTGCCTTGTCCATGGAAAGTCACACACATCAAGGGCAAGGTACCTTCTCAGATGATTTCTGACAAATCCTTTTTTTATTTCTGGGAAAGAGAAGAAAGGTGCTGTTCTCCCAAAACTTAAATAAATGTAGCATCGAGTTTCATATATGAGACTTGTACTTGCAGGGACAGGGAGCGCAGTTGGCAAGACCACCATAGCAACAGGGATAATGAGGGCACTCTCAGATAGGGGTATCCAGCCCTTCAAGGTGGGCCCTGACTACATAGACCCATCATATCACACCATGGCCACAGGCAACGTATCAAGGAACCTCGACTCATTCTTCATGACAGATGCCCAGATAAGGGAGGCCTTCACAAGGGCAATGAAAATATCTGGAGCCAGAATGGGTATAATAGAGGGTGTAAGGGGACTATATGAGGGTATAAGCTCAACTGGAGATACTGGAAGCACAGCTTCAGTTGCAAAGGCCCTTAAAGCCCCCGTGGTTCTCATAATAAATTCAAGAAGTCTTGTTAAAAGCGCGGCAGCCATGGTGCTGGGTTTCAGGTCCCTTGACCCTGAGGTTAAAATCAGGGGGGTTATCCTGAACCAGGTTAAGAACAGGAGACACTACCTCAAGACAAAGGAGGCTGTGGAGGAACTCACAGGCACTGAGGTGGTGGGGGGGATACCAAGGAGTGCAGAACTGGAGGTTGAGCAGAGACACCTTGGACTTGTACCTGCCGTTGAAAGGGAACAGATAGCATCATACATTGAGAGATGGGGCAGTGCAATGGAGGAGTACCTGGACCTTGAGGCCCTTGAGGATATAATGGCATCTGCAGGGAAGATTGATGGGGAAAGGGAACCCCTGTGGCAGAGGGAGAATAAAAGGAAGGTTAAAATAGGCGTGGCATTTGATGAGGCCTTTAACTTTTATTACAGGGAGAACATAGAGGCCCTTGAGGATAACGCGGCTTCGGTTGTCTACTTCAGTCCCCTCCATGATGAGGAGCTTCCTGATGTTGACGCGGTATACATAGGGGGCGGCTACCCTGAGGTCTTTGCAGGGGAACTGGAATCCAACAGATCCATGAGGATGTCGGTGAGGAAGTTTCATGCAGACGGCAGGCCCATATTTGGGGAATGCGGCGGCCTGATGTACCTTATGAGGTCCATTGATGGGCGTGAGATGAGTGGTGTGTTCCCCTACAGTGCTGAGATGACGAAAAATGTCCAGGGACTGAGCTACGTGATCTCTGAGGCGGTCTCTGATAACCTGATAACAGGGGAGGGGGATGTGTTCAGGGGACATGAATTCCACTACTCAAGGGTCTCAGTCACCGGAGATGCGCAATTTGCCTTCAGGGTGCTCAGGGGTAGGGGTATAATGGATTCCATGGATGGAATAACCTCTGGATCGGCACTTGCAAGTTACGTGCACATACACGCAGCATCATGCCCCACATTTGCCGCAAACTTCACAAGGAATGCATGGGAGCTCCAGGATGAGGTTTGATGTATTCTCCCCCTATTCTGTCATTGCAGCGCTACTTATATATCTTGCACTTGCCATTTCAGGGACACTGATGGGCATAAGGGGTCTGAAACTTCCATCAGGTGCTTCAATTCTCTATATAGCTCTGGGTGCCACTATATTCATTCTGGGAGCGCATATATCCGGAAAGATACCAACAGAGAAACATGATAGGCCAGGAAATCTCGGAGAGACACTTCTCCTCCTTCTGGTCACCGCGGGAATCCTCCTACAGTTACTTAACCTCTATCTTCTCGGGGGAATTCCACTCCTCAGCGGTCACCTCAAGGCGAGGGCGGTTACGAAGATATGGCTTCTCTCATACATCATATTCCTCCCCTCGGTTAACATGCTTCTTGCAGTTTACCCCAGGAGGAGGTACTATATTCCACTTATACTTGGCGCCGCACTCTTCGCCCTCACAGGCTACAGGACAACCGTTGTGGTTATACTGCTGAGCGGTATCATAACCATCTACTACTCTGCAAGGCCATCCTCCCGCCAGATAGCCCTCCTACTATCAGCTCTTGCCATTGTGGCAATAGCCGTCGGTTACATTGCTGTTAAATCAATTGAATGGCAGACGTGGACCCTCAATCCACTGGAACTCCTCCTCTACAGAGCAGGCTACACCCTAATGGTGTTTGACAGGCTCCTGGACCACCAGGGGGCAACCGGCGGGGAACTCCTCTACTACACCCTCACAGGATATCTGCACTCAACGGATCCAAGGGCAATCGTCGGTGAGGCTGTGCTTGGCTACAGGCACTCAACAACATCACTCATATTCGGACCCCCCCTCCTGGACTTCGGGCTTCCTGCAATGGTTATCCAGATGTTCCTCCTGGGCCTGATTCTTGGATCAATGCACAGGATTCAGATAGCACTTAATGGGATCTTTACAGGTATTTATTCGGTAATTCTGGCCCATACCATAATCTGGGTTGAAACAGGCCCAACAGACCTTGTGGTCTGGTTGTTCTACATGGTGGCTGTCATATCAATTATATACGTTCTCTGGAGGTGTTATCCTGAAACTGGCAGTTGCAGCTGAACTTGCACCTGCAAAGACCTTCCATCCCCTCATGCAGGAATCTGAACATGAATATCACTGCCTGTGCCATGGTGGGGGAGTGAGGGATGTCCTGGGAGACCTCTGCCAGGAATACTATTCCATGGGAACCAGCAGGAGCAGATCAGGGGGTAAGATGGAAATAGCGTACCTTGTCCTGAGGGATATTGCAGCTACCTGGAGCCACCTTGGAAGAATAGACCCGGATCTTGTGCTCACATGCGGGAATGCAGGTGATGTGAGGAAGGCCATCGCAGCATCATATCTCAGGGGGAAGGGTGTCCTTCATATTGAACAGGACATCTACAACCCCATTGAGATGATCGCATTTGCAGATATTGTAACTGCACCCTCAACCCGTTACAGGGATTACCTTGAGGATGAGTACCTCCTTGAGAACGTTGAGGTCATAGGTGGCTACCCCCATGCCCTCTACGTGAGCCGCCTCCAGACTGAGGATCCAGGTATCGGGAATTACACTCTCCTGGTCCTTGGAGGCGACCTGCGAAGGGGGGATATACCTGACCTCATATCGAGAGTTGAAGCCCTTGGAAGACGCATTATAGTGGTACCCTTCCGCTTCAGTCCACATTATGTGAGGAGCTTCGTAGGTTCAGAGGATACGGAGGTCCTTGAGGGGTTTGTTGATCTTCCATCCCTCATGGCCTACGCTGACCTTGTTATATACGGGGCAGGAATGGGCCTCACAATCGAGGCTGCGGTGCTGGGTGTTCCGGCAATTAAGCTCCGGGGTTTCCATGAGAGACACGCGAGTGTGGACCTTGCAGGTGAGGTGGGGATACCTGTGGTTGATTCTGCCATGCTGGGTGAGGTTGTGGATGATGTGAAACCACCTGAATCCGCAGGAATTGTAGGGAATGCTGAGAGGGCCGTCAGGAACTTAACAGGACTCATTGATGAGTTCCATGAGGTCGCGGGCCCCAGGGGTGGATTTAGGTCTATGAGGCGCATCTGGGATGCCCGAAAAGGTTTCAGGTAGCTGATGGATACCTTCAGGCCATTAATTCTTTGAGGAACCCCTATTCTTGGCGATGGTCAGGGTATTTCCTCGCTGCTCTTCCAACCTCTTTTTCATTTGAAGCAGGACCACCATGCGTTATATGAGCTCATGGGTTTCTGTTTCACTCTGATCATATACATTTATTAATAATAATTAATAATTTATTATGAAAACTGGTATTAATATGGAGGTTTTTGATATGAAATCGTCTCTGGGTGATGAGGTTATAGTGAGGCAGAGCAGCGGCCACAGCTGCGGTCCCGCGGCACTTGCCACGGTTCTCAGAAACCTTGGAGTTCACTGCAGTGAGGCAGAACTGGCGGAGCTTGCAGGCACAGACGAATCAGGGACCACCATGTATGGTCTGATACTCGCAGCAACCTCGAAGGGGTTGAGTGCAAGGGGTGTCAGGATGGAGATATCGGATCTGAGGAGGAACCACATAGCATTTGTAAGGTACGGGGACACGTCACACTACACCGTTGTTCTTTCGGTTGATGATAGAAACATCACACTGGCTGACCCTGCCATGGGGAGGATCAGGATAAGGAGGGAGATCTTCTCAAAAATATTCACAGGCAACGTTCTTGTGGTTGAAAGGGAGGAGGATTAATAAACCCAATATTAAATTAAATGATTAAAATATTATATATAATTTAAATTTTAATCATCATGATCCCAGAAAAGGTAAAAAATATACTACTCATATAAAAGCTTAATCATAATCTTTAAATCATAAAATACTTAATAAGGTGCAAAATAATAAGATTCTGGTGATCTAATGGTTGTAAAAATTGGTATAATAAAATGTGGTAACATCGGGACCTCACCTGTGCTGGACCTGTTACTTGATGAGAGGGCAGACAGGCCAAACATCGATGTCTGTGTCGTGGGTTCAGGTGCAAAGATGAACCCCGATGAAATCGAGAGGGCAGTACCAACCATGCTTGAAATGGATAGGGACTTTGTTATATTCATAAGCCCAAACCCTGGTGCACCAGGCCCTGCAAAGGCAAGGGAGCTCCTGTCAGAGGCTGATGTTCCAGCCATGATAATAGGTGACGCACCCGGCCTCAGGGTCAAGGATGAAATAGAGGAGCAGGGACTTGGATACATAATAGTCAAGGCAGACCCCATGATAGGGGCAAGAAGGGAGTTCCTGGACCCAACAGAGATGGCATCCTTCAACTCCGACGTTATAAAGGTTCTTGCATTCACAGGAGCATACAGGGTTGTGCAGAACACAATCGATGCAATGATCGCGGATGTTGAATCCGGAAAGTCACCTGAACTTCCACAGGTGGTAATAGACACAGATAAGGCGGTTGAAGCAGCAGGCTACACAAACCCATATGCAAAGGCCAAGGCAATGGCTGCATATGAGATAGCAACCAAGGTGGCTGACATAGACGTGAGGGGCTGCTTCATGGTACAGGACCCTGACCAGTACATACCAATCGTTGCCTCAGCACACGAAATGCTATCTGCAGCTGCCAGACTTGCAGTTGAAGCAAGGGAAATCGAAAAGGCCAACGACACCGTGCTTAGAACACCACACGGTAAGGAAGGCGAAACACTTAGCAAGACGGATCTTCTGGCCAAGCCAGAATAGATCTTCAACCACTTATTTTTTCTGATGCATGAGCCTTTTAATTAGGATTTTAATTCTCACTTTGCAGTTATACTTATAGTTCCAGAGTGTGTATACTCCATGGCTGCACATTAGGGTCCCGCGGCATTTGAATACTATAATGAAAATGTGTAATAGGATGACCTGGCTCGCTGGAAATAATGAGCTGCAGCTTACCAGTGGTCAGATGTTTTACTCGCTGACCCTGCAGATTAACTTCCCATCTCTGTAAACTCTCAATTCCCCTGGAATGAAGGCCTCCCATTTTTCACTGGTTAATGGTCTGCTTGCGATGATGTAACCCTCCTGGTCAGGCTTCTTCTCGTGGGCGAGGTCTATCTGGTAATCATCATCAAGGAGTTCAACAGGACCGTAGGGCGCCTTTCGATGCAACTGGCGGAGGCCATTGTATCCTTTTATGTCATGATAGGAGAAGAGGTGCGTACCATCAGAGAGGAGACAGTTAAAATTCCCAAGCCCGTTGATCTCCTTCATGACACCCCGGAGCCACTTGTAATCCCCATCATCCCGGAATTTAATGCCCTCATCACTGATGCGGTTCATTATGTGGCAGAATGCGATCTCGGAGTCAGTTGTTCCAACGGGCTTATACCTTCCACCCTCAGGGTTATTCATGTCGAGGGTGCCGTTGTGGGCGAACACATAGTCCCTTCCATCCCATTCCCTCTGGAAGGGGTGTGTGTTTCTGTGGGACTTATCCCCCCTGCTTATCCAACGTATATGGGATATTATGATCCTGGAACTTATGGGTTCATAGTTCTCCAGGAACTGTGACAGGGGACTCTCCTTTGATGGGCAGGGCTCTTTGTAAACCTGTACCGATTTATCTGGATAGAAGGCCAGCCCCCAGCCGTGAGGATTATACTCTGACCTCATCCTGAAACCCCTGAGGGAAAAGGATGGTTCCACTTTTCTGTTAAAACAGAACCCCAGAAGTTCACACAAAGCAGTTACCCCCCTTAAATTTTTTAATAAGATTCTTCCGTGATGGATTGTGACGCAGACTGGCTAATATCATCAGCCGTAAACTGCAAGCTGTATCTGTATAAATTTAAGTGAAAACTGTTTAATAAAATTGCATCCATAACATAAGAATCCCTATCTGCAATGACCTGTGAGAATATCCTTGATTCACATACTGAGAAACGATAAGATGCAATAATGAACTTACTTCAGGAGCATGTTGTCATCCACACATTCTCTGCAGATTCTCTATAATCTGCCCTTTGTGCTTGGAATCATATCGTGTTCAACACGTACAGCATCCCTAAGTGCCATTGCAAGTGCCTTGAAGAGTGCCTCGGCCTTATGGTGGTCGTTACTTCCCCTGACAGACGCATGGATGTTGATGGCCGCAGAAGCCGCAAATGACTCAAAGAAATGCCCTATATTATCTGATGTTACATCCCCAATCCTGGCACCACTGAACTCAAGTTCAAGTACCGTGTAGGGTCTTCCACCCAGGTCCAGTGCAACTGTGGCCAGGGACTCATCCATTGGGACCATTGCATGGGCCATTCTCCTTATACCCTTCCCATCACCAAGGGCCTCCCTGAGGGCCTCACCCAGTGTCAGCGCAACATCCTCAACCGTGTGGTGGTCGTCCACCTCCAGATCACCCCTTGCCTCCACCTCAAGGTCCATAAGCCCGTGACGGGCCAGTGATCCAAGCATGTGGTCAAGGAATCCAAGGCCCGTATTTACATTTGACCTTCCACTGCCATCAAGGTTCAGATCAACCTTCACATGGGTTTCAAGGGTTTCCCTGGTCTTCAGACTTCTTCTCATAGTTATCATCCCTTATGATCCTTATTGCGCCTTCAGGACATTTACTTGCACATATCATGCACTGGTGGCAGAATTCAAGGTTTGAGGCTCTGGCAGGTTTTCTCCTGTCTATGGTCCATATCCTGCCCCCCTTGGGACAAGCCTCACGGCACTCACCGCATCCGGTGCATTTATCTGGATCCACAATGATCTTCAATTAAATCACCACCAATCATTCATATCTTAAGAACAGTAACAGCAACAGCCTTAAAACCCGCATATACATCGGATCCAGGGTTCAGTTTCAGTTTCCTCTGGGATTCACGTGTTATCCGGGTTTTGAGTTTAATGTCACCTGCATTGATTCTGACAGTCACAATGTCCCCCTCCAGTTCAAGGCCTGTAACAGTTCCTGGAATGATGTTCCTCATGCTGGTATCATACCTTTCACCCATGAGCACAATATCCTCAGGGTCAACGAGTAGTATAACCTCATCCCCAGGGGATAACCCCTCAACCATTGGCGCCTCCAGTAGGGAATTTCCCACCCTTATTCTTGAACCATCCCCTGAAATCTCCTCAACAGTTCCCTGAATTTCGTTACTGGAAATCTGCCTTTCAAGGGCCCTCTTTAATTTAAGATACTCCAGGACAACCCTGATACCTGTTTCTGTGAGTCTGCTACCTCCACCACCCCCCTTTCCACCCCTTCTGGTTTCTACAACCTCTTCACCAAGGAGTTCCTCAAGGTTCCTTATATATGCAAGGGCGCTGCGGTAGGGAATACCTGTCTCCTCTGCTGCTTTGCTTATGGAACCCCTGCTCTGGATCAGCCTGAGAAGTTTGAACCTCCTCTCATCCACGGGGACTTCGGTTCCGTCAATGGTGATTCTGCAGCTGAAGCTCATTGTAGAACCTATGGATCTTGTTCTTTATATTCTTATGCCATCACCTTGCCCATCGATCCATAAAATCAGCCACCCTGTTCACGGGTCCTGAAAGGGAGCCCATCCTTGATGCAAACTTCCTCAAAAGCCTCACATCTCTCTTCTCAACACCCCCTGCAATGAGGAGGCTCGCACCGTAAACCAGGGGACTGAGCAGGATTGCCAGAAGGAGCCCCATTATGGTCTGGGGAAGGAGCAGCATGAAGACCCCCATAACCCCTGATGCGAATCCTATCCTGAGAAGTGAGAGGCCCGGGGGCTTCACACCGGTTATCTCTGAGGTCTTCCAGAGAATAACGATCATTATGATAAGGGCAGCAATTGTTGTTGCAAGGGCTCCCCCTTCGATTCCAAGTAAAGGTACGAGGACAACGTTCAGTGCAAGGTTTATGACAGTTCCAGCAACCAGCACGTACATTGGAAGACGGGGATACCCTATTCCCTGGGCGATGCTTGAGGATATCATGAAAAGGGTGTAGAAGCTCATCCCAACAACCAGTATGCTCAGGGCACCAGCACCGAAGATGAAGTTGCTCCCAAATAGAAGTTCAAGGAGGGGCTCTGAGAAGACGGCTATGCCAACACACATAGGGAGCACAAGGAGAGTCACAACCCTGTATGACTGTACAATGTAGGTTTCAAGGAGCCTCCTGTCCTTCAGAGCGAAGGCCTCTGATGCCGCAGGAAGAACAGCGGTTGCCACAGAGAGGGATATTACAAGGGGGAGTCTTGCAATGGGATCAGCCGCAGTGTAGTACCCCACAGAGGTTGTTGCCATGAACACACCTATCACAAATACACTTATATCATATATTGCCATCTCAGAGAGGGCGGTGATTATAACGGGGATGGAAAATGAGAGAAGCACCCTGACAAGTCCCAGCTCCTCCCTGATGGTCAGCCTCTTTTCCGGGGGGGCAGGTGGGAAGTAGCTGTTCATCAGCCTTTTAAATATCAGAATGGCGGATATGGCCGAGGCAAGAAAACCCATTGCGGTACCCATGACCGCCCCTGCTGCATAGAAGCCTGCCATCACAAGGACAACTGCGAGGATTATCATGAAAACCTGCTCAACAGCCCTTGTAACCACCACATACTCCATCCGGTATATACCCTGAAATGCGCCCCTGAAGGCCCCCACTATTACACTGAAGGGTGTTATGAGTGCAACAGCCTGCAGGGGGTACTGGGCTGCTGGTTTATGGAAGAACTGGTTTGCGAGCCAGGGGGCTGTGAAGAACATTACGAGGGAGAAGGTCAGACCAAGGAATATCATGACCTTCAGTGAGGTTACAACAACTTGCCTGGCCATTTCATCCTCCTTGAGGGCCCGGTGCTGGGCTACATACTTGGCTATTGCCGGTGGAAGCCCCCCAGCGGCCAGTATCTGGAATATACCCTGGAATGGGAGTGTCAGTCCCAGGAGCCCGTAGCCCTCGGGTCCAAGGAGACGTGTCATTAGAACCCGGTAGACGTATCCACCCACCCTGAAAAGGAGGTTGCCGATTATTATAAAGAAGCTGCCCTTTAGAAGTTTGGAGGTACCTGAAGATGCCATTGAATCACCGGAAAAATAGATCTGGCGGTGCCTTAAATAAGCCTTTGGGTCAGAGGGTAACGATAATAAGTAAATTTTATGGGTTCTGGAAATTCAGAAACCTTTTAAACATTTTGAGGGTTTTATCAAGGGTTTTTAACCCATAGGAGTCCTCCTTAACGCCCTCCAAACTGTCCCTTGACCAGAGACATGCACCAAGGTTCGCTCCGAAGGACCCCCCACTTACTGGTATTACCCCGTTGAGGATATAGAAGGTGTGTATCTGCATGAGGGCAGGTTCCTGCCCCCCGCACCTGTCACCACCAACAGCTATGCCCATACCCACCTTACCCCTGAGGGAGTCGTAGTCCTCTGCACCCAGAGCCCGGCAGCGGTCCATTATAGCCTTCACCTGGGCGCTGACACCACCATTGTAGACAGGGGTTGCAATTATGATTCCGTGGGCCCCCCTCAGGAGGTCGTAGAGTGGGTACATGTCGTCCTTCAGCACGCACTCCCTGTTTCTGAGGCAGTAGTCACAGTGCCTGCAGGGTGAGATGTTCTTACCCCTCACAGTGAAGAACTCGGTTTCAAACCCTTCATCCTCCAGTGTTTCAAGGGCCCTTTCAAGCACGTAATGGGTGGCCTGTTTCCTGGGGCTTCCACATATACCCACTATCATATGCAACCCTCTTCTTGGCTAGATTGACTCGTCCTCGTCAAGGGGCAGTCTCATGGTGTCGGGATCCTGGGGCATGTGCTCCAGGAAGTCCTCGGCTGCCCTCCTCACATCCCTTGAGCCGATTATGTACCTTCCAACCACTATTATGTCGGCGCCACTATCAAGGGCCTCCTGCATCTTGGAGGGCGTTATACCGCCCGCAACAGCCACAAGGCCCCTGGGACCGAGTATATCCTTTATTTCCCTGATATTACCCCATTCGCTCATTTCACCAATGTCCTCTCCACGCTCTGCCCTGAGGGTTTCAAGGTCCACATTTCTGTGGAGGAGGACGATGTCTGGCTTGTATCTGAGGCCCCTGAGTTTATCAACGAAGTTTTCAACATTCATCATGTCCAGTATGGAGTATATGCCCTGCTTCTGGGCCTCGTGGATGGCCTTCTCAATGGATTCAACGGTTCCAAGACCTGATATGGCCACGGCATCAGCAGTCTCATCTGCAGCCATTTTAACCTCTATCCTGCCAACGTCAAGGGTTTTGAGGTCGGCTATTATGAACGCGTCCCTTCGAAGCTCCCTTATCCTGCTTACAACACCAACACCGAACTTCTTGACAAGCGGTGTTCCGGCCTCGAGGAGTATCCTTTCCCTGTTGGGGAGAGCGTCAATGATCCTCTCCATCCCCTCCATACTGTCAAGGTCAAGGGCAACCTGCAGGTAGGGGGGGTTCCAGAGTCTGACTGCCCTGAAGCCCATGATGGGATGACTTCCACGGTCCTTTTCACTGAGGACCTTTCTGGCTGAGGGGTAGTTCTCCATGGCCCTTCTGAGGGCTAGTTTGGTTGCCCCGTAGTTGTACTGGTATATCTTGCGGTAGTCCTCTGCCTCGGGGTGTATGAATACACTGACAATTACCACGAGGTCCTCAACCTTTTCCTCGGGGATTATTCCCTCCTCAACTGCATCGGCAACTGCACGGGCAACTGCTATCTGGGCTGATCCGAAAACCTTATCGGCGTCCTCAAGGCAGCTCACCGTAACCTTGGGTACTATGAGGGTCGCGGGTTTTGTCATGAGGTTGGGCCGTATAACCGATAGAAGTGGTGTGTGGCCGAGGGAGAGGGTGGTGAGGCCATTTGCAAAGGCAGCCCCTGCGTTTCCCTCCTTATCACCTATGATGAGATCTATATGGGCGACCTCGTTACCGCTTCCTATGAGTGCTTCACCTATTCTGTACAATATTGATCCTCCTTATGTGGTTTGATTTTGAGCCGGTGGTTCGGGTTCTTCAGGTTCTGTGGTGTTTCCTTCACCGGGTGTGATGTTTGTTCTGGTTCTCTTTGTGGTTGTTTTCGTGTTGTCGGTACTGACCGGCGCGGGGGATTCATTTGCAAAACTCATATCTGTTGTTGCATTGTCAGCCCAGTCCAGCTGGGTTACGTTCTGTTCCTGGGCCCCCATGTACAGGGCAACATTGAAACCGACCATCAGTGCTATGATAAGGATCATGGCACCGATAACGATGTTCCTGTAGTCCATCAGATCACCTTGATGAGATTGATATAAATTAAAGATTGATATAAACTAATCTAGTGTAGGTTGTGATGGTATTTATATGTATTGAAGAAGAAGATAGGGGGCACTGGCCGAAGTCAGCCTGAGCTTCACATCACATAAGGCCGGGTTAAGCCAGCTGCTCCTGAAGGATTAATGGGCCTTTAGATTTTGCCCTCAAGATAGTCCCCATAACCCTGGAGGTCCAGGAGCCCGTGGCCCGAGAAGCTCACAACTATTGTTTTTTCCTCACCGGTCTCTCTGCACTTCCTGGCCTCCTCCATGGCAACACTTATGGCGTGGCATGTTTCTGGTGCGGGGACCACTCCCTCGGCCTTTGCGAATTTAACACCGCTCTCAAATATTTCATGCTGTGCAACGGCTCTGGCCTTGACGATGCCCTCCCTCACAAGGAGTGCAACCTGTGGCGACATTCCATGGTACCTCAGACCGCCTGCGTGCACGGAGGGGGGTACAAAGTCGTGGCCGAGTGTGTACATCTTGAGGAGTGGTGTCATCCCCGCCGTGTCACCGAAGTCGTACCGGTATTCTCCCTGGGTGAGGGTTGGACATGATTTTGGTTCAGCTGCTATGAATTCACAGTCGAGTTTACCATCAATTTTATCCTTTATGAATGGGAAAACTGCCCCACCAAAGTTGCTGCCCCCTCCGACACAGCCTATCATGATATCAGGTGTTTCACCTGCTATTTCCAGCTGCTTCTGTGTTTCAAGACCTATCACTGTCTGGTGTAGTAGAACGTGGTTGAGGACGCTTCCAAGGGAGTAGTAAACGTTTTCATACTGAAGGGCTTCCTCCATTGCCTCGGATATGGCTATACCAAGGGATCCTGGGTGTTCGGGGTCTTCGCTGAGTATTTTCTTTCCGAATTCGGTATGGTCACTTGGTGATGGGACAACCTCGCCACCGTAGAGCTGCATTATTGTTTTTCTGAAGGGCTTCTGGTTGAAGGAAACCCTGACCATGTAGACCTTGCACTGGAGGTCCATGAGTGAACATGCAAGTGAGAGAGCTGTTCCCCACTGTCCGGCACCTGTTTCTGTTGTGAGCCTTTCAGCACCATCTTCACGGGCATAGTATGCCTGTGCTATCGCAGTATTCAATTTGTGGCTTCCTGTGGGCGAATAATCCTCCCTCTTGTAGTATATCCTGGCGGGGGTGTCAAGCATCTCCTCAAGGCCCTTTGCCCTGAAAAGTGGGGTGGGCCTTCCGATCATCTTGTAAACATCTCTGACCTCACGGGGGATCTTTATCCAGCGCTCCATTGACATCTCCTGCTCAAGCACACCCCTTGAGAATACCCTCGGGAGGTTTTCTATGTTCTCTCCGCCCTCAGGGTTTCTGGGTTCGGGTAGTGGTGATGGCAGGTCCGGGTTGATGTTGTACCATTTTTTTGGTATTTCGTTTTCGTCAAGAACAATCTTGTTCATGGTATCACCTTAGATTTTATGATAAAGTCATCATCAGCATTTACATGCATAACGTCTCTTCAAAGAACTATTTAAAACTTTACAGTACATATATGTACATTTAAGAAACGGTTAATAAATGGGGGGAAGATATGATTCCCACATGAAGATACTTGCAGTCGATGTGGGGGCAGGGACCCAGGATATAATGTACCATGACACGACAGTTGATAGAATTGAAAATTCCATAAAAATGGTAATGCCCTCACCCACAAGGATAATCGCAGAAAGGATCAGGGGAATCACTGAGGACATCTTCATTCATGGCCAGACAATGGGTGGGGGGCCCGTGAGCAGGGCTATAATGGAACACCTTGAGAGGGGCTACCGGGTTGTGATGACCCCTGAGGCAGCAAGGACAATCAGGGATGACCTTGAAAGGGTCAGGGCAATGGGGATAGAGATATCAGACAGGGACCCAGGCCTGAGGAGGGTGAAGCTGGGGGATGTTGATCTTGAGGCCATAGCCGGGGCCCTGGGACACTTTGATGTTGAACTGGAGATTGACTTCCTGGGGGTGGCTGTTCAGGACCATGGTGCGGGTGGTGATATGGGTGATAGGAACTTCCGTTTTATGAAGATCCGGGAGAAACTCACAGAACCAGTGAAACCTCAGGAGTTCTCATACCTTGGCGACGTGCCCGATTACTTCACCAGGATGAAATCCATTGAGGGTTCAGCTGAGCACCCGATCCTTATGATGGATTCCAAGTTCGCATCAATAGCAGGGGCACTCCTTGACCCCGCAGTGGACGCAGATGGTCCGCTGGTCGCTGTTGATGCGGGTAACGGCCACACCCTGGCAGCCAGCATCCTGGATGGAAGAATACATGGGGTCATGGAGCACCACACAAAAATGCTGTCCCCTGAGAAACTTGAGGAACTCCTCCTGAAACTCGCCCGTGGGGAGATAACCCATCAGGAGGTCCATGGCGACGGGGGTCATGGTGCCCATGTCCTTGAAGGGGTGGGTGAGCCTGAGGTGGTTGTTGCAACGGGCCCCCAGAGAAGAATTCTCGATGAAACACCCCTCAGGGTCCACCATGCTGCACCTGCAGGGGACGTCATGATGACGGGGCCCGTGGGGCTTATAGGAAGCATAGAATACAGGGTGATGCACTGATGGGTCTAGGGAACATGAGCGCAATTGTTAAGGTGATTTCATGATAAGGATTGACCCCCACATACACACCGTATACTCAGGGGATGCAAGGGGAACGCCACAGGATATACTGAAAAGGGCCTCCATTGTGGGCCTCGATGTAGTTGCGATTGCAGACCACAATACAGTGAAGGGGTCCCTGATTGCCATGGGGGCCTCAGCAGAGTTTGGGGTCACGGTGGTTCCTGCAGTGGAGCTCAGCACATCTGCAGGCCACATAGTGGCACTGGGAGTGCAGGAGGAAATACAGAGGGGCCTCACACCTGCAGAGACCCTGGATGAGATACACTCACAGGATGCACTTGCCATAATCCCACACCCCTTTGTCAGGTACAGGCAGGGCCTCTTTGTGAACGAGAGAAACCTACGTGTTGATGCACTTGAAACCCTCAACTCCCGCTACATAGTGGGGTATTCCAACTGGAGGGCCAGGAAATTCGCAAGAAAGAGGGGCATCCCTGAGATAGGTGCAAGTGATGCACACTTTGTGGAGGCTGTTGGAAGTTCATTCACGGTGGTGGAATCTGAAAATACAGTTGATGATATAATTGATGGCATAAGAAGGGGTAAAACCAGACCTGAGGGTAGAAGAACACCTCTTCCCCTGATTGTGAGGGAGGTAATCAATAAAAAACTCATAGGCAGGATGAGAAATGATATCTGAGCTTCAGGAGTTCCTGGAGAGCAACTTCTTCTACCTACACCCGGGCTACACACCCCTCAACACAGTCGTTTTTGGCATTGTACTCGGGGCTGTTGTTCTCGTCATACTCAGAATGTTCAGGTGGCTTAAAAAGAGTCCCCGGGAACTCCTGGTACCGCTGCTTCCCTTCATATTTCTCGGGTCAGGTGCGAGGGCCCTTGTTGATAATGGGATCTACCCCCTCACCCATCTCCTTGTGACACCTGGCATATATATCCTCGTGGGACTCACGGCAATAGCAACGCTTCTCATCTCGGTTAAACTTGAGAAAATTTATGGATGGGATTACAGAAAGCTTGTATTCGCTACAGGGGCGATTCTTTCCATACCAAACATCATAAGCATGCAGAACATTAATCCCATACCCTTTTTCTCTGTACTGGGAGTATTCCTGGCATCAGCAGTCCTTTTCTATATAATAAGCATTAAATGGGAACTTCTAAGGGAGAGGATGAACCTTTACGTGATATGCGCACACCTTTTTGATGCATCCTCAACCTACGTTGCGGTTGACCTCTATGGTTATGCTGAGCAGCATGTTCTGCCATCGGCATTCACGGCCCTCACCGGCACGGCCCTTGTGATGTTCCCCCTCAAGATAGCGGTCATAGTGGCGGCGCTCTATGCCATTGACAGGTATGTTGAGGACCCCGGGGACTCAGATCTCCTTAAACTTGTGATATTCATACTTGGTCTTGCACCGGGCCTCAGGAACTTTTTGAGTCTCAGCATGGCTGTTTAATAATTATATCCGGACCCCTTTATCCAGGGACAGACGGCTTTCCCTGACTTTTAAGTTATAACTTATAACTTATAACCGGATCTGCGGTGTAAAAGCTTTTAATTGTGGCAGCATATAGATCATGATAAAAGGCCAGACCACGGGGAATTATAAATGTACATAGAAGAGGTTAAACCGGAAATGAAGCTACCTGAGACGGTTAGGATATTTGACACAACACTCAGGGACGGTGAGCAGACACCTGGAGTGGCGCTCACGGTGGATGAGAAGATATGCATAGCAAGGAAACTGGACTCCCTTGGAGTTGACACAATAGAGGCAGGGTTCCCTGCAGCCTCCCCAGGGGAGATGGACTCCGTAAGGAGGATAGTTGACCTGGACCTTGATGCGAATACCTGTGGTTTGGCAAGGGTGCTCAGGGAGGACATAGACGCTGTTATTGACTGCGGCGCTGACTACATACACACCTTCATAGGGACATCCCCTCTCCACAGGAAGTACAAGCTCAAAATGTCCCCTGAGGAGATAATAGACAGGGCAGTATTCGGGGTGGAATATGCGGTTGAACATGGGCTGAGCGTGGAATTCTCTGCCGAGGACGCCACAAGAACTGAATTTGATTACCTTGTGGAGGTATATAGGGCTGCAGAGGATGCAGGCGCAGATATGATAAATGTTCCAGACACGGTTGGGGTGATGATACCCAGGGCGATGAACCACCTCATAAGGGGCCTCAGGGATGAGATTAAAACACAAATAAGCGTCCACTGTCACAATGACTTTGGACTGGCAGTTGCAAACTCCCTTGCGGCGGTAGAGGCCGGTGCATCACAGGTACATGCAACCATAAATGGACTCGGTGAAAGGGCAGGAAACGCTGCCCTCGAGGAGGTTGTAATGGCCCTCATAACCCGCTATGACCTTCCCATCACCATAAAGACAACTGAACTTGTGAACATCTCAGAATTCGTATCAAAGATAACAGGGGTAAGGATGCCCCCCAACAAGGCAATCGTGGGTGAAAACGCCTTTGCACATGAGGCAGGCATACACGTCCACGGGGTTCTTGAGAAGGCAGAAACCTATGAACCCATAACCCCTGAGATGGTTGGCCACAAGAGGAGGATAGTCCTCGGCAAGCACACTGGGGCCAACGCCCTCAGATCGAAGCTTCAGGAATACGGTATAGATATGAACGAGGACCAGTTCTGCACACTATATGAACAGGTCAAAAGACTTGGAGATAAGGGAAAAAGGATCACAGATGCAGATCTCAGGGCAATGGCAGTCACAATCCTTGGAAAGGCAACAAGGGAGATCGTGAAGCTGGAGGGTATAGCGGTGATGACAGGTGAGAGTGTGATGCCAACGGCCACCGTGAAGCTGAGGATCGGAGATGAGATCAAGACAACATCAATGACAGGGGTGGGGCCTGTGGATGCGGCCATAAATGCCATACAGAGCCTTGTAAGTGAAACAGCAGATATAGAACTTGATGAATACAATATAGAGGCAATAACAGGCGGTACCAATGCCCTTGCAGAGGTATTCGTTGTCATGAGCGACGCCGAGGGCAACAAGGCAACAGGAAGATCCACCAGGGAGGATATAGTAATGGCAAGTGTGGAGGCGGTCCTCGATGCAATCAACAAGATCCTGAGCCTCAAATAGGTGTACCGATGGAACCAGTATCAACATGCAAACTCTTCGGGGCCGTAAGGGCTGTTTCAGGCATCCGCAATGCTGTACCACTCATCCACGGCCCCAGGGGCTGCGCATACCACACTGGTTACCTTCTGACGGCTAGGGGAGGTAAGAGGATAAGGGTTCTATCAACAGAGCTCTCTGAATCAGATGTGGTATTCGGAGCCACCGATAAACTCAAGAAGGCCATAGTTGATGCTGACAGAACCCTTAAACCGGACCTCATAGCTGTTATGAGCTCCTGTGCAACAAGCATAATAGGTGAGGATCTAGGGAGGGCTGTGGCGGAGGTTAGGGGTAAAATTGACTCTCAAATCATAGCCATCAGTGCAGGGGGCTTTGAGTCAAACCAGGGTGAAGGATACCTTGATGTTATGATGGCACTCATCGAGTCCCTTTCAGCTGATGTGAAACCATCAGCTGAACCATCAATAAACATCATAGGGGAATTCAGGGGCGGGCCCGACCTCAACCATATTGTGAATACCCTTGGCGGTATGGGTGTTTCTGTGAACTGTGTACTCACATCAGGAAGCACAGTCAGTGACATTGAGAGGATTGCGTCCGCCCATCTGAATTATTCATTCTGTGATGTATCAGGGATAGATCCCTGCAGGTTTCTCGAGGAGAAATTCGGCATTCCCTTCATCCACCACCCCATTCCCCTGGGATTTTCAAACACACTCAGGTTTTATGAGGGGATACTTGACCACCTCAGCATTGATTACCCGATCCAGGATGAAATAGGTGAATACGCTGAGGAAATGGATCGTCTGAGATCTGAACTTGGGGGTGTGAGGGTGGGTATAGTTTCAGGACCCACAAGGGCCGTTGCACTGGCTGAATTTGTAACTGAACTTGGAATGAAACCTGCTCTGGTGGCAATGGACATGATTGGTGACTACACACTTGAGAACCTCTCTGGAACTGGCGTGAGGTCGGAGGTCCTGGTTGGGGCTGATCTCTATGAGCTGGAGGATGCGCTTATCAGGAATGAACCTGAGGTCATACTCGGTGGAGTTGCAGAGACAAGGTTTTCACAATCACTGGGGGTACCTCTAATTGATGTTATGCATGGCTCCGCCCTCACTGCAGGGTTCAGGGGCGCCTGTGTAACCGGCGGTAGTATACTTGAAGCGGTCAGGTCCAGGATTTGTTATTAAATTTTTTAATTAGTATATCACAAACTTTATATAATCCAGGGTTTCTATCTTTATTACAGACACTCTTGGAGGTTAAGTGATGTCAGAGGAGAATGTAGTATACATCGGAAACAAGCCTGTAATGAACTATGTTCTGGCCGTAGTGACTCAGATGAACGGTGGAACCAGTGAAGTGATCCTTAAAGCCCGTGGAAGAGCTATAAGTCGGGCTGTTGACGTTGCAGAGATTGTGAGGAACCGTTTCATACCAGACATACAGATAGAGAACATCGACATATGTACAGAGGAGATCATTGGTAACGAGGGAACCGCTACCAATGTTTCAGCAATAGAAATCCAGCTCAGAAAGGATTAGGGATATAAAAGATGGAAGCCACAGGTTTCCATTCTTTTATATTTTATATGCACTGAATTTTCAGCACCTTTACTCTTTATCAGGGGATTCAGAACAGTCATTGCCTTCTCACTTAACCCCATAATACTTTATCAGAAATACCAGATGGTATTCATACCATTTCACCTAAACCCTCAATGTAATATCTAATTTTCACAGGATTGTAATAATTTATTCATATATTCTGGAGATTGTGATTATTTTTTCAAGGTTTTTCAGTATTTCACCAAACTATTTATGGCATCGTCCACATACAGAGAACCACTCCTCAATACTTTAAATTGAGGGGACTGGAAATTATTTTTTTCTGAAAAGGAGGGGGGATGAATGAATAGGAAATTCAGGGCCTCCCGGTTCATTGGACCGGTAGGTTTGCTGACACTTCTTTTAGTGTTGGTCCTCACAGGTACATCCTCCGCAGAAAGCGGAGGTCAGTCCGGGACAACGCTCACAGCAAGTGTCACGGCAGACACAAGCTATGTGCGGGAATACACATGGCAGATTCACAAGAACGTCACACCCGATAGCTGGGACATCTTTAAGGGAGACTCTGCCACTTCAGAGTACACAGTAGGTGTTGAGAGAGAAAACCCAACAGACAGGGCATGGATTGAGGGTAATGTGACTGTACACAATGGTGGGGGTGTTTCCACAGAGAATCTCTCGGTTATACTGGAGCTTAGGGATGGTATACCACCACCAAATGACCTTATAGGCACTTATCCACTGGATATATCAGCTAATCCTGTTCTTGATCCAGGGGAAACAGGTACATACCCATACAGGATTTACCTCACACCGGCACAGGTACACCCAGGGGGCAACTACAAGGTAACAGCTAATGTTACAATCACAAACCATTCAGGACGCCTTGGAATACCCTTTGGACCGGCACCATCAGCGACTGCAGCACTAGCTGCGGTACCGGTGACTGTGAATGAGTGCGTACATGTTGATGACACCAGTGGAGAGTCATGGCTCTTTAACGATTCAGGATCAGTTACCTACACCAGGAGGTTCAGCGGGGCCGGAACATACAACAACACGGCCACGATAAGGGAAACCGGTCAGAGTGCCAGTGCATCCGTCCGCGTTAATGTATATGAGCTGATGGTCTCCAAGAATGCCACAACATCATACACTAGGACCTACACATGGAACATCAGCAAGGAGGCCGACTTAACAGAGGTCACCGTGAATATGGGGGACACGGTAACCGTGAAATACACGGTTAACATTTCAGTTGATACTGGAACAGACAGTGACTGGATGGTGGGAGGCACCATCTCAGTGTTCAACCCTGCACCCATCGCCGCTGTAATCAACTCTGTCTCCGATACCGTATCACCGGGACTTATGATGAATTTAACCGGCGCAACCTTCCCCTATGTACTTGAACCAGGCGGGACACTTGTCCTAAACTACATGGGACACCTCCCCGATGGTTCTTCAAGGGTTAACACCGCAACGGTGGTTCAGCAGAACCATGACCATTACCTGGACAGTTCAGAGATTGGGGGATCTACAGAGTACACCGCAACGGCTGATGTGACATTCGCTGATCCTTCAGAACTTGTTGATGAATCTGTAACTGTATCCGACGACAGATGGGGCTGCCTGGGAATCATCAGTGTGGGCAGTGACATAATGCCCGGAGAAACCTACACATTCAACTATTCTGTGACCTATGGACCCTACAATGCACCTGGAGCTTACACAGAGGTTAATGGGGCATCATTTGTAACATGTGATACCAGCACTGGGGGATCAGACTCATGGCTGGTTGATGTATATGTGAGGAGCCCCTACGGTACACTGACAATAGGTTACTGGAAGACCCACGCAGGTTTCAATGGGAACAACAGGGATGCTGTCACACCACTCCTTGGCACGGGTCTATGGCTTGGAACTGCCGGTGGAGATAGGAGTGTACTTGTCACCACCGCTGAACAGGCTGTGAGAATCCTCAGCTTCAATGGTTCAGCATCCAATGGAATAAACAAGCTATATGCACAGCTACTTGCAGCAAAACTGAATATACTCAACGGAGCCTATGCTTCCCCACAGGTTCTCAGCGTGATCGCCCAGGCAGATGCTTTCCTCGCAACCCATGACGCATCAAGCTGGAGCAGCCTCAGCAAAAAGGATCAGCAGAAAGTCCTCCAGTGGATGAGTATGCTGGATAAATACAACAATGGAATGCTCTAGGCATTCCATAAAACTTTTTTTAGAGTTTAGCACAATTCTAGGATTTCATAAAATTTTTCAGGCCTTCTATTTAAACCAGAGCACCTGTTTTGCGCCCGATGAGGCCTCCCTGAACCTGCTGTTTAGGAACTCAACCCTGTGGATGGAGATCTTTATGACGTTCATATCCACGGGGAGATTTCTCATGGCCTCAGGATCGAGGCCCCTTAGATTATAGATCCTCTCTGATTCCTCTTCATCCAGTATCTCCACGGCACCGGTTATCTGCATCCCTGCAAGGTTGCTCATGGATGTGTAGTCCTCGTAAACTGCAACAGATGCGTTACTGTTCTCAAGGATACCAGCGAATTTCTCCCCACCCTCACTGATCACGTATATGGACTCACCGTCATACACGTATTCAAGTGGTGTTGCCCTTGGGCAGCTGTCATGGCAGGTTGCAAGGACACATGTGTTATGGGACCTCAGAAACTCATCAATGGATTCACGGAGTTTATCCCCATCAATGCCGGTCATAAGCGTGTCCCTGATCTCTTTAAGATCAAGGGCGACTTCAATCACCTCTGAGATATCAAAGAGGTCAGAATCCTTAATTTCAATTCCAGCAACCTCGGAAAACCTCCTGAGATCCTCAAGATCCCCATCAGAGAGTCTGTCAAGGATCATGCGCCCACCAATGGTGGCTGAATGGACAGCGCCCCCAAGAAGTTTTTCAGCCTCACTGAGAGCCCTTCTGCCATCATCCCGGTCCAGGGAAACTGAGAAGATCGCCACGGGTTTATCACGAAGCCAGGAATTTTTCTTTATAAAATCAGTTATCCTGTCGTGTAAACGGCCCCTGTAAACCCCGGAACCAATAACGAAGAAATCAAATTCCCTGTAACCTTCCTGAAACTCGCCGGTGGTGCAGCACCTTGAGGGGCCGAGTATCCTCCCAATGGCTGATGCAGCCTCCTCTGTGGCTCCATAGGTGCTCTCATAGATTATGAGTGTCCTGAACATACATTCACCTTCATTTTTAATAAAAAAGAAGAGTTTATCTTCCAGCAACCCTTCTTATCACAGCTCCAGCCCCTATGATGGCTATGATTATCACAACCACATAGTATGCGAATGGTGAGGTGGGACCCTCCTTCTTCTTGGAGTCAAGGGCATAGATGTAGCCATTTTCGGTTGCAAAGTAGATGGTCTTGCCGTAGACGACGGGTGATGAACTTGCAGGTGAGTTGAAAAGGTAGTAACCCGGTGAGTAGCTCCACTCCTCCTTTCCTGTGTACTTGTTGAGGATGTGAAGTGCCCCGTCATCTGAGCCCACAGCCACCATGTTCTCGAAGATGGCTGGTGATGATCTCACGGCCCCACCTGTTTTGAATGACCATTTCAGGGTACCTGTCCTTGTATCAAGTGAGGTCACGTTGCCGTCATCGCATCCAGCAAAGAGGCTGTTCTCCTCTGTGTCAATGGCGGGTGTTGACCTGACTCTATCACCGAGGCTGTACCTCCAGACCGCGCTTCCATCGGACTCTGATAGGGCATACATGTTCCCGTCATCTGAACCCACGTAGATGGTCCCGTTCCAGAAGGCCGGTGATGAGATGACCTGGTCACCGGTTGTGTAGCTCCACTTCTCCTTTCCATCGGACTCTGATAGGGCATAGACATTACCGTTGCATGATCCAAAGTAGACGGTTCCGTTCACCACAAGTGGTGATGATTTAACAGCCTCCCCGGCATAGAACTCCCACTTTTTTGACCCGTCATCTGCATCAACCGCGTAGAGCCTGCAGTCATCTGACCCCACATATACGGTACCCCCGCTCACTGCAGGGGATGACTCTATCCTGTTACCTGTTTTGAATTTCCATTCGAGGTCACCGGTGTCTGTGTCTATTGCATAGAGGTATCCGTCCCCTGAACCCACATAAAGGGTACCATTGACCACCGCGGGGGATGATACAACCGCACCTCCTGTCCGGTAGCTCCAGACAACTGAACCGGTCTCGAGGTTCACCGCATAAACCCTACCATCGACTGAGCCGATGTAGGCCACCTTGTTGAATATTGCGGGTGATGACTTTATCCCGCCGATGGAGAGATACCATGTCCTCGCTGAGAAGTCACTTGGCTCCTCAGAGAAACCTGTGCGCTGCTGGTCCCCATGGAAGAGGGGCCAGTCTGCAGCTGATACAGGGCTTAAAACCATCCCAATGATTATAAGTGCCGCAATTAAACCTTTCCTCATCATATTACCACCTGAAATTTATTGCATTACCACCTAAATGTCCCTGTTAAACCTGGTAACCCCCATTGCAAAGAACAGGAGTGTGAATCCCACAAGCACGGCCAGGTCAAGCCAGATGTCCCCGACACCAGCACCCTTCAGCATCACTGACCTCAGAGCGTCGTTGGCATAGGTGAGGGGCACCACGTATGCCAGCTTCTGGAACACCCATGGCATGGTCTCAATGGGGTAGAAGACTCCTGATACGAACATCATGGGCATTGCAAAGGGCATCACCATCTGCATGTAGTCCTCCTGGGTTCCCACCCTCGCCGATATCATTATTCCAAATCCAACAAAGCAGAGTGCAGTGAGTACAAGTAGAAGGACCGTAAGGAGCATGCTACCATTGATCTTTATTCCGAAGAGCACCATGGCCACACAGAGCAGCAGGAATGCTCTTCCACTTTCTATAACCAGTTTTGAGATTATTTTACCCCCAACCACTGTTGATACGCTTGTGGGGGTCATGAAGAGACGTGCGAGTTCTCCCCTCTCCCTTTCACCTGCAATTGACTGTCCCATACCGAACATGCAGGAGAACATTATGGTCATTGCAAGTACCGCGGGCACCAGGAAATCCATGTACTTGACGTCCCCGTAGATTCTGTCAACCTGGAAGTTTATTGTGCTCACGATGCTCTGAAAGCCCGTCTCCCCGGGGGTTGAATTCTGGTTCTGAATGTTCACTGTGGGGCTCTGCATTTTCTGAACCGCTATTTCACCTGAAAGCCTGCTGAACAGTGCCTGGGTTGCAGGTACCAGGGCCTGGCTTGCCAGCTGGTCAGAGGAGTCAAGGTACATGACCACGGTGGGTTCGTCTGTGAGGTTGTCATAGTTGGGGGGGAGTATTATTGCCGCTTTGACCTCCCCTGCATCCACCATGTCCCTTGCGGTTTCAGGGTCCTTCATGATATCCTTTATATCATAGAGGCTCATGTTTCTCATTGCAGCGACGGTCTGGTCTGTGAGGGGTCCGCTGCTCTGCTCAACTATAACCACGGGTATGTTCTCCAGTGTACCACCCATACCGTAACCGAAGAGGGTTATCATGAGTATGGGGAACAGTATGATTGATATGAGGCGGGGTTTGTGCCTCCAGAGGACTATGAGGTCCTTCTTGAGCATCCACATTACCTTCTTCATTTCCATACCGGTTACCTCCCTGTAACCTTCATAAAAACGTCCTCGAGTGAGGGGTCCCTGGTTGAAATTGAGCTGATCCTGGCATTGTTCCTTATAACTGCCCCGAGGACATCATTTATGGCAGTGTCACAGCTCTCATCCAGTTCAAGTATTATCCTGCCGGTGTGGTGCCTTTTAACCTCCAGTGTAACCGGGAGGGATTCAAGTTCAGCTATGAGTTCATCACTGAGGTCGGTGATCAGCATGCTGAGCTCCTTACCGGTGCAGGTCCCGGATTTTTTCATTTCCTCAATGACCCTTTTTTCGGATTCAGGGGTCTCCTCCTGTATCCTCTCAAGTATGGTGCCAATCTCCTGTGCCTTGAGGGATTCCTCCTCCCTTATAACGGTGTCCTTGAGGCCCTGGGGCGTGTCAAAGGCCGCAAGTACACCCTGATTTATTATACCCACGTAGTCGCAGAGGAGTTCAACCTCGTACATGTCATGGGAGCAGAGTATGATGGTGTGACCGCTGCTGTTCAGTTCCTCGATGAGGTCCCATAGCACCCTCTTTGTTGTCGGGTCCAGCCCTATGGTTGGTTCGTCAAGGAACAGTATGTCTGGCTGGTGTATCAGGCTTGCAACCAGTGAAACCTTCTGCTGCTGTCCCCCTGACATCTGTCCAACGGGTTTATCTGCCGCGTACTTTATGTCGACCAGCTCCATGAGTTCATCGATCCTTGTTTCCTTGAGGTCCTCTGGCATCCCGTAGAAGTCTGCGCACATCTCCACGTTCTCCCTTGCTGTGAGGTCCTCGTAGAGGCTGACCTTCTGGGGGACCATGCCTATCTGCTGTCTCACCTCGTCGGGGTTCTCCAGTATATCGTATCCGGCGACACGGGCTGTACCTGAACTTGGTGGTATGAGGCAGGTGAGCATCTTTATGGTTGTGGTCTTACCTGCCCCGTTGGGCCCCAGGAATCCGAAGATGGAGTTCTTCTCTATCTTCATGTTAAGGCTGTCAACGGCTTTGAAGTCCCCGTAGACCTTTGTGAGGTCGTAGGTCTCTATGGCGTATTTCATTCTTCCTCCTCCCTCTCACATGGGAACATGTCGTTCCAGAAGTCCTCCCATATCCTTGAGATGTGGTTTTTCATTATATCACGGATCCTCTCTATGGTTTCATTGCCCAGTGGGGTTATCTCGTAGTACTTGACCCTCTTCTCCCCGTGCATCTCCCATGAACCCCTTATGAGTCCCTTCTTCTCCAGGTCGTGGAGTATTGGGTAGATGACGCTTGGACCGGGTGGTTTGATCTCCTGGCAGTGCATCCCCTTGATTGAGTAGAACTTCTCAAGTCTTCGCATTATCTCGTATCCATGGATTTTTTCCCTGCTTATCATCCAGAGGATCATTGTTTTTCCGAATCCCCTCATGAAACTCTTTATTATCTTCTCATCGAACTGTCCCCCCTCTCCATGGGGGCCATTTTCTGCACACATCAGGACATCTCCAGAAAGTGATATATCAATTTTCTGATATATCCTGTTTTATATATACTTTTTGGTGGTACGATGAAGGTAAGGTCTGGTAACACTGAAACGGTTCTGATCACCACACATTATCAAGCGAGGAACGCCCTTCACATCCAGCCAATGGTCAGGGGCACTTTAGACGTCTTAACACCGCAGGGACCTGCAGATCCAGGCACCTATAAGTATCTTTCATTTTCAGAGGGAATGGAAACACTCATAAGGCCGGCTGAATAGAAAATCAACCGGGATCTATATGAGGCTTGGATTTTCAACCCTGGCACTTTTCATGGAACCAATGGAGAACATCCTGGAGAAAGCAGAGGAGGACGGCTTCCAGCTCATTGAGATACTCTGTGAGGGACCCTACTGGCCCCGGAGGCTCCTTGAAGACGGGGCAGCACTGGAGGTCTTTGAATCCTTTGACCTTGAGATACTCCTCCACGCCCCCACCATAGACCTGAACCCTGGCAGCATGAACCAGGGCGTGAGGGAGGAGACAGAAAAGCAGATGATGGAGACGGTGGAACTCGCAGCAAGGATAGGGGCAACGACCGTAACAACACATCCCGGCCTTGTGCACAGGAGGGAGGAGCGGATAAGAAACGCTGCCCTTAAATTCGCGGCCGAAACACTTAGAAACTGCGTGGCCCATGCAGAGGATTCATCGGTAAAGTTCTCAGTTGAGAACATGCCAGGCAGATTCTCATACCTCTGCAACAGCCCCCGTGAGCTTGAAGAATTCTCAGAGGAATGTGGATCATACGTGACTGTGGATGTGGGCCATGCAAACACCACAGGGTTCATGGAGGATTTCCTCAGGATGGAAAGAATAGCCCACCACCACCTGAGCGACAACAACGGTGAAAGGGACCAGCACCTCCCCCTGGGGGAGGGTACAGTTGACCTTGAACTCCTCCGGGGGATAGACCGCGGGGTTATAGAACTGAATAACTATGAGGGAGTCATAAAAAGCAGGAGACTCCTGGAATCATTTTATTGAGGCATGAAACATGAAGAAGAACAGAATTGAGGGCCTTGTGGATGGAATATTTGCCATTGCGATGACACTCCTTGTTCTCGGTATTGAGGTGCCAGAGGGGATCATAACAGAGTCCTCAATGGCTTCATACCTCACACTCCTCGCCCCCAGGATCTACATCTACTGCTTAAGCTTCCTCCTCCTCGGGATTTTCTGGCGGGTTAACCACATGCAATTTGAAAGCCTGAAGGAGGTTGACACGGGTTTCCTGTGGATAAATATATTCTGGCTGATGTTCGTGGCCATGGTGCCCTTCTCAACGGAACTCACAGGAGACTATAGTGGATTTGTAACATCCAATGTCATATTCCATGTTAACATGCTGATGATAGGTCTTCTCCTATCTGCAAGCTGGTTCTATGCGTATAAGAATGGGCTCATGGATGTTGAAAGGGACCAGTACCTTAGGTCACTTAAGAGGAACCTCCTGATGCCATTTGCAGCAATTGTGGCACTCCTGATGACACCATTCACACCAGAGTACAGCTCCATTGCCTATGCAATCATGATCCTCAAGAGGTTCCTCTAGATATCGGGGCCTTATATAGGCATGAAATCAGTGACGCACGCCACGGGGATATTTGGGTTCCTCCAGGATATCAGGGCCTTATATAGGCCCATCCATCTGTCTGTTTTCTCACAATCTCACCCACGCCCGATGATACTGCATCAACACCATCAACAAGGTCTCCTGAGGTTATACCCAGCGCCTTCATGGTGTTGGAACAGGCAGCGAATCTGACACCATCATCAATGAGCTCACCGATCATATCTGAGTACTCTGAGTCCCTCATGAGGGCACTGACACCCTTTGAGTATGCCACAACCTCAATTTCAACATTCTGAATGTCTGCCATCAGGTTCCTCACATTGGCAAGGAGCAGCAAAACCCTCTCATCGTCATCCTCATCAAGGTGGAAGACCACACGGCAAATCCTCTCATCACCCATCATGATCACCCCGGTTCACAATTACAGTTGAAGAAAGTCATACAGTGCTATCCCTAATGGCTTCAGTACAATATTCAAAGGGTATTCCTCGCATGAGGACAATCATACTGGCGTTATCCTCCCATCGAGTTGGGCATCAACCGGGCTGTTCTTCTCAACGTACTCCCTGAGCGCGTCAACGGCCCTTATGTCCATCTCCTCGTGGTTCTCACCGTACCGTGATGGCACACCCTGACTGGTTACATAAACTGCACTGTAGGTTCTATCCGGCTCAAGGGGCTTTCCATTCACGAATATCTTCTGTATCCTGCTACCTGGAGGGTTCTCTATCTTGAAGTAGATCTCAAGGCCCAGGCACCTCTTGAGGTAGCCACCCATCTGCCTGTAGGGGTCCCTGGAGAATGTGAGCTCAATGTTCTCCTCCATCATCTCCAGGATCTCCCTCCCCAGAAGTTCAACACGGGATACCGGGGGATTAACAGGGATCATGTTCCAGAGGTCCTCAACCCGGATATCCCCAGGGGGTACCGGGGCACCGTAGCGCCATCCATTGGAGAATGCAAGTTCAGAGTCACCCACATCCATTATTGCCCTGAGGAGAAGGTTGTCCATGGTTGACTCCAGTATGGTGTACCTGTTGAGGTGAGTCCTGGTTGAACCCACGGTGGCCTCAAGGTAGTCCCTGTCCACATCAGCCGCCCTCATGACCATCTCCTCAACATCCTCATTTGACGGCCCCCTGACCCTTACAAGTTCGTGTTTGAATTTCCGGACACCACCATCAACCTCAAGGTCAAGGCGTCCAATGAATGAGCCGTGGCACCCTGACTGTATTATGATGGTGTCATTGACAATGAAGGGCCTCTCAAGCCTGTTGTGGGTGTGGGCGCTCAGAAGCACGTCTATGCCATCAACATCCGCCGCCAGCTGGCACTCCTGGGGGAACCCCAGATGTGATATGACCACCACGAGGTCGACCCTCTCCCCGTCACGGAGCCTCTCTATCCAGTATGGGAGCTCATCACGTCCAAGGGTGAACTCAAGGCCCTCACTGAACCGTGGGGGCATCACCTTATCCACTATATTGGATGCTATCCCCACAACACCCACCTGGAGGTCACCCCTCTCCACTATCTCATATGGTCTAAAAGCAAGGCGTTCTGTCCCCTCATGGTAGCAGTTTATTGCAAGAACCGGGTGATTCAGTTTTTCAGATATTTCCATGAATCTTCTGGGTCCATAAGCGAACTCCCAGTGGGCTGTCATTGCATCAAAGCTCATTTCATTGAGGATAGGGATAAGGGCGGCACCCTCGCTCTTCACGGCATGGTATGTGCCGTGTATGGTGTCACCACAGTCAAGGAGTAGTGTGGGTCCCTCTTCACGCATCTCATCCACAAGGCCTGCTATGTGGTGGTAGCCCCCCAGGGTCTCATACCTTATGTCTCTGCCCTCCCAGAAGAGTTCCGGGTGGGATTTGAGGTATCCGTGGGTGTCATTCACCTGCACAATGCACAGTTCACTCAATATCAGCCCCCCATATTTCAGAATATATCCAGAACCTAGAACTTTAGAATTCTATATCCAGAACCTAAAACCTTAGAATTCTATATCCAGAACCTCCCTTATGTTATCAACAACATGGTCAGCAGCATCAATCAGCCTCTGAGGAACAGGTTCCCTCTGCTGGAGTGTCAGAACCCCCACGTCAGCCTCCCTCAATGCAAGGATATCGTTAAGGCCGTTACCCACCATCATGACCCTGCTGTACCTTCGCTTCAGCTCCTGGATTATCTCTGCCTTCCTCTCGGTGTCGGCGGTGTCAAAGACGTTTTCCTCAGGTATCCTGATGATCCTTGCAAGTTCCCTCAGTGACCCCCGGCGGTCCCCCGAGGCAATGTATATATGGATGTTTCTCTCTTTGAGTTCATCCACAACCTCAGGGACCTCAGGGAAGAGTTTTCCACCTGCAGTTATTGTGAAGTCAACCATGTTTCTGTCAACGTTGACTATGAAGCCGGATCCACTGCATATCTGTATGTTGTAGTCCCTCCTGGAAACGGCATCTATGGTGTCCTGTATGTCCCTGACAGTTGCAGGGTCACCACTGAGGATATCCATGATCTCATCAGAGGTAACCGCTGTGTTGGCGTAGCTGACATCGAAATCTATATTATTCCTCTTTATGAACTCATGGATGGTCTGGTCAGGTTTTGCATTAACTATACATGTTGCGGGGTCAGTCTGAAGCACAACGAGGGCCCTTCTGTCCCTGTAATCCACAATATCAAGAGAATTCATCCTGTCACATATTTCACCGGTTTTCAGGTTTTTAAGGGCCCTGTACCTTCTTATAAGTGTCCCTGAGTTATCAAAAACAGCCGCCTTCATCAATTAATACTATGCATTTCATGGTATTAATGATTTGAGGCCGTACCGTTTATATATTCAAATTAAAGCATTAACAAAAAAGTAGGCTCCCACCATAATCAGAAACCCATTACATACCACCATAATCGCCCTGTAGACCTTCCCAGATGTATCAAATGATCCCCTGGATGATAGGAAAGATACCAGGCTGTACCAGGCTAGGTCGGATGACCAGTGACCCACCAGGAAACCTGCAAGTCCAGCAGCACCTGCAAGTTCAACTCCACTGTACATGAGGGCGGCCCCAACGGCACCCCACCATATAAAGAAGTAGGGGTTGGAAAAACTTATCACTGCTCCCCTGAGGACCGATCCACCTGCTTCAATATCCCCCAATGTTTCGTCCCCAGACCTAAGACCCCTGATTCCGGTCCAGATGAGGACGGAGCCACCTGCAATCCCAATGAATGAGGATGCGGACTCTGATGAGAGTAGGTAGCCCATACCCATGAATATCAGAACAACAAGGATGGCCTCACCCAGGATGTGGCCGGTGACAAGGAGGGGCCCTGCCCTGAAACCCCCCTGAATGGAGTCCGAGACCGTGACGGTGAGAAGGGGGCCAGGGGCCATTGCCCCTGAGAGGCCTATGATGAAGGATGTTATGGTAAATAGGATTACACTGAGCATTCTTCCAGCCTAATTGTACCTGTTCAGTATCTTCATGATCTCAGTGAGGTGACGGTCAATCTCCTCTATCTCATCCTTCCTGAGGGCCCTGGTCCTCCCGAGTATCCTTATCCTCTCAAACACATGGTCCATCCTTAAGAGGAGTTCATGCATTGATGTCCTGGTGGGGTACATGATATCACAGCTCCGGTAACTAACTGTGTTCACCATCCTATATAGCATCTTTTCTCGGGGCAGTGAAGGACGAAAACCTGGAGATCAGAGTTTTATAGCATCTTTCTCAGCCCTGCAGGTCAACCTCCAGGCCCTGCCCTGACTCAGAGGCCCTCTCATAGACCATCCAGGCGGTTGTAACGTCCTGCAGTGAGAGTCCGGTTGAATCGAATACTGTTATATCCTCACCTGATCTTCTACCCTCAATTTTACCTGTTATCACATCCCCTATTGTTCCCTGAAGGTCCTCCTCTGTGATCAGCCCCTCACTGAGGGGTACGTTTATCTCTCCACTGTGGGATGCCTGTTCCCAGTTATCATAGAATACCCTCCCCCTTTTGAGTATGAGGGGGTCCAGCTCCTGCTTTCCAGGGGCATCTGCCCCCATGGCACATATGTGGGTCCCTGGCGTTATCCAGTCAGCCTTCACCAGCGGCTTCCTTGATGGCGTGGCCGTTACAACCACATCCATACCCTTCACAGCCTCCCTGATATCCCGTGCAGGATTGACCCTGAAATCATAGATCTCAGAGGCCCTCTTTGCGAATTTCTCTCGCTGGGAGGGTGTCCTGCAGTACACGTAGGCCTCCTCAAGGTCCGCGACCCTGCTGATGGCCATGAGCTGTGTCCAGGCCTGTCTCCCGGCACCCACCATCCCAAGTGTTGATGCCTCCCGATCTGCAAGGTACTTCACGGATACCCCACCGGCCGCCCCGGTCCTCATATCGGTTATGTGGGTTCCATCCATGAGTGCAAGGGGGAACCCGGTCCTTGGATCGACAAGCTCTATGACAGCCATGACAGTAGGGAGGGAATGTTCACGGGGATTGGAGGGGTGGACATTCACGCACTTAACACCCGCCATTTCAAGTTCCTCAAGGTAGGAGGGCATCACCCTGAGGTCCCCATTGTGTTCCCTGAAGAATAGGTACATCTTGGGGGGCATCTGGACGCGGCCAAGGGCATCCTGGACAAATGCGTTCTCAACAGCCTTCAGGCAGTCTTCCATGGTCAGAAGACCCTCAACATCACTTTTTTTGAGTATAATGGTTTTCTCCATCACTTCACCCTTTCCATCCATGGTTCCATATCCTAGATCTTGGACATCTTCACATTTATTAATATTGAAAATGAAATTAAACCCAGATAGGAGGGTGACCTGGCATCTGAAGATACCTCAGGATAACCATCCTGGGAAGGCAGAGGACCCTCAAATGCAGCTCTTCATGATAATCGGTTTACTTAATGATAGTATACAGGTGTTTGGAAATGGAAATCAGGGATAAGGTTGAAATGATTAAGGATCATGGCATGACCGCATCAGAGAACCTTGAAAGGTTCATCAGGACAATAAGGGCAAAAAATGATGATGTAAACGCATTTATAGAGGTCAGGGAGGATGAGGCCTTCCAGAAAGCTGAGGAGATAGACTCAAGGATAGCCTCAGGTGAAAGGACAGGTAAACTGGCGGGACTAGTCGTGGGGGTTAAGAGCAACATCAACGTGGAGGGCTTCACGGTATCCGCTGCATCCAGGACCCTTGAAAACTACACTGGCAGCTATGATGCAACCGTCATAAGGCGCATAAAGGAAGAGGACGGGATAATAATCGGCATGACCAATATGGATGAATTCGCAGCAGGGAGTTCAACGGAGACCTCATTCTTCGGCCCCACAGACAACCCCTCTGCACCTGGAAGGATACCCGGCGGTTCCAGTGGGGGAAGCGCAGCTGCCGTTGCAGCCGGGATGTGCGATATTGCACTGGGATCAGATACAGGGGGGTCCATAAGGAACCCTGCCTCTCACTGTGGGGTTATGGGGTTCAAGCCAACCTATGGGCTGGTTTCAAGGCAGGGACTCCTTGATCTTGCCATGAGCTTCGACCAGATAGGGCCCCTTGCAGCTGACGTATCCGGCCTTCAGCTGACCCTTGAGGTGATCTCAGGCCATGACCCCACCGACCCAACAACCATTGCAGAGGACCGGGAACTCGGCGTGGATCGGGAACTGAAGGATATTCGCTTCGGGGTCGTGAAGCAGTTCCTTGAGGTCACCGATGACTCAATAGATGCTGCCATCCAGAGGAAACTTGACCTGATAGAGGATGAGGGGGCTGAGATAGTGGAAGTTGATTTTGGCTACATCGACCTCTGCCTCCCAACCTATTACCTCATAAACTATGTTGAGTTCTTCTCAGCCACAAGAAAGTATGATGGCAGGAAGTATGGACACAGGATAGAGGACGTATGCGGCCCTGAGGTGCTCAGAAGGATACACATGGGTTCCTACATCAGCCAGAAGGAACTATCTGGTAAATACTACAGGAGGGCCCTCCAGGCAAGGTCACTCATAAGAAGGGAGATAGAGGGGCTCCTGAAGGACGTGGACATCATACTGGGCCCCACAGTCCCGAAACTCCCCCACAGGCTTGGAGAGGAACTTGAACCAATGGAGATGTATGCATACGATGTCCTCACAGTAATAGCCAACCTTGCAGGTATACCCGCTGCAAGCATGCCTGCAGGTGACGTTAATGGGGTTCCTGTGGGCCTGCAGCTCCAGGCAAAGCCAGGGGACGATGGAATGATACTCTCTGCAATGAGGGGTATAGCCTCCCTTTAGAGTGAGTTTACATGAGGATTGGACTTGCATATCTGAGGGGCTCTGTGCCGGCCTTTGAGGATTTTGGATTTCTACCCACCGACCTGGTTAAGGAGAATGGCCTCGTGAATGGTGAGAGGGCCCACAGGGTCCTGGATGGCATCATAATACCCGGTGGGAGCATAGTTGAGTCAGGGAGTCTATCAGCGGACCTTGGATCAGAGATAGGGAGGATGGCTGCTGAGGGGAAATTTGTCCTTGGCATCTGCTCAGGGTTCCAGGCACTGGCAGAGAGGACGGATATAGGGAGAAAATCGCCGTGCCCCATATACAGGGAGGGTCTGGGGCTCCTGAATGTATCATTCCACCCAATGATAAGTAACGACCGTGTGGAGGCCCTTGTCACCGGGGAGTCATTCCTCACCGCAGGTTTGACCGGTGAGAGGGTAACCGGTTTTCACTGCCACACCTACGGTGAGATAAGGGGGGATGCACCTGAGATAATGCGCTCAATAATAAGGAGGGCCGATTACAGGGACAGGAGACTTGAGGTAACCTCGGGTGTCTGCAGTGATGATGGAAACGTCGCAGGTACCATGGTCCACGGGGCACTGGATGAGAACCCCGCCCTTGTGGAGAACATACTGGAGTTTCTGGGCGCCGGTGAGGATGCAAGGGAGAGGATAATGGAGAAGAACCGGGAACTCAGAAAAACCCTGAGGTCAGAGATAGGTGTGGGAACAGGTATAAACGTTGAGGAAAGAGGAAGCGAGACCAGGAATACCCCGCCAGCAATCATGATAGCATCCACGGGCTCGGATGCAGGGAAGACCTTCATAGTCACCGGCCTTGCAGGGGCCCTCAGGAAGAGGGGTCTCAGGGTGGGGGTCATGAAGGTGGGCCCTGATGTCAGGGACATAGTACCGGCCCTCTACCTCATAAAGGAGCCAATGGAGAAACACTCCTCCATAAGGATAGGGCACCTTGGCTGGATGGACCTTGAGGATGCCCTGAAATCGGTGAGGGGAAGGTATGATATAATACTGATCGAAGGTGTTATGAGCATATTAACAGGGCTCCTCAATGAAACCGTGCCCTACTCCGGGGCCGAAATTGCACTTGCAGCGGGAATACCGGTTATAATGGTGGCCGGCTGCAGCAGGGGCGGGGTGGAGTCTGCGGCTGTTGACCTGGACGCCCATATAAGTGTCCTTGAGAGGCTTGGGGTTGAGGTCCCCCATGCCATCCTCAACAGGGTCTATGACATGGATATATTCGAGAGGGCCTCAGGGGGGAGGTACCTTCCTTTGCCCCGGGTTAAGATGAGCAGGAGGGGCGGAACCCCCGAGGTTGAGATAAAACTTGAGGACTTCTGCATGAGGGCCATGGAGGCTGTTGAGGAGAACCTTGACGTGGATCTTCTCATATCTAAAGCAGCAGAACCAGAATTCAGGGGATACACTGACCTTGAGGAGATAATGAGAAGATTCAGGAAAAATTAGGTTATTTTTTAGGTGATAAAAAAATAGTGGTGGTGGGGTTAAATTTCAAGATCCTCCTCAGGGATCTCCTCCCCCTCTGTTATTGTTATACCCTCCTCTCCGCCTATCTCATAGGTGAGGAACTGTAGGGGTGTCTTGGTGCTTCTCATCTTAACTATGTCCATTATACGCTCCCTTCGACCTGTGTAGGGGTTCTCCCTCCTGCCGAGCTTTATGGCACCATAGACCGAGAAGAGGGCAAGTTCATTGAATTCCTTGGAGGTTGCGCTGTCAAGTATGATGACAGAGGTTATCCCCCTCTGCTTGAGCTCATATACCAGGAGGTCAAACTGGTTCCTGAACTCATATGCTGTTAACTTGGCTGTGTAGCCCCCGAGACTGTCTATCACAACCACCTCAGCCTCAGGGGGGATGTCGTGTATTATCTTGGTGAAGTTGCCCTTCATTGGGTCCATGTCCATGCTGAGCTCGGCCTCTGTTATCCCGGCCCTTATACCGGTCAGTTCAATGAAGTTGAGGAGTCCCCTCTCCTCAAGTTCCTGGGTATTCCAGCCAAAGGAGTTTGCCTGGATGTGGAGGTCATTGGCGTCCTCCTCGGCTGTGATATAGACCGTGTTGTATCCCTCCATGCAGCTACTTATTGCAAAACGCAATCCAAAGATTGTCTTCCCACATCCGGGTTCCCCGGTTATAAGGACGGATCTGCCCATGGGGAAGCCGCCTATTGTGTCATCAAGTCCACTGATTCCTATCTTCAGCCTATCCATAAGAAACACCTCTAAGATCTGAATTCCATGTATGATTCAATGAGGTCTGCTCCGCTCATGAATATGAGGTCGTGTTCCTCCGCATATTTCATGGCGTCATCCGTTGAAAGCGCATTACCGGTCCTGTCATCCATCATCTCACAGCAGACCGCAACTCCCTCAAGTCCTGCCATCTCCATGAGTGCTATGCTCATCTCGGTGTGGCCCCTCCTCCTGGTCACATGGCCATCAGCGGCCCTCAGGAGGGTGACATGGCCAGGTGATCGGAAAAGATCCCCGAACTCATGGTGTTTTTTGTTTTTACAGAGCTCTGCAAGCTCCCTTATGGTCAGGGCCCTGTCATTGTCGGTTATTCCTGTAAATGTCCTCCGGTGGTTCACTGTTATGGAGAACGCCGACTTTTCATCGTAGGGTATATCATGGGGTGAGAGTCTGCTGAGTACCGGGTAGCGGCCTGAGGCCTCATTCATTATATCGGTCATGTAGGGTATACCGAGACTTTCTGAGTTCTCCCAGGATACAGGTACACATATGAGGCCACCTGCATCGTTCCTCATGACCCTGATGTGATCAGGGGTTGTTTTTTCGGCAGCAACAATCATATCTGTTTCCCGTTCACGGTTGTCCGCGTCGAATACAAGGACCATTTCTCCCTTTCTGAGTGCTTTAAGGGCTTCCTGAATCATATGATCACGACTCTGTTGTATCACTCAATTAATCTGGTGACTCATCATCCATTATCTTTAGGCTAACAGTATCTCCATCTCTTAATTTAAGGGTTTTTCTGAGGTTCACCGGTGCAACAAATTCAAGGCACACGTCCCTGTGATGGGTTTTAACAGGGAACAGAATGGCGCCATCAACCTCATCGTTCAGCACGGCCCTAACATAGAGCACATCCCCGAAACCGCCCCCACCATGTATTTTATCAGCCCTAAGGCGAAGTTCTCCGACGATTTCAGGGTCACCGGTTTCTATGTTGAGGGTGCCGGGGAATGGCTCGAAACCCAGTTTCTTCCTGAACTGTTCAAGGTAGACGTCCCTTGTCATGAAGTATGCGCCCTCACCGAAACCTGAACTGACCCTTCCTGTTATGATCATCCTCTCACTCCAGCCTGCCCCTTACAGTTGAGAAGAGGGGGCCCCTAAGGTCTATCTCACGGTTTCTGCTCGTTATGTACCTCATGGCCACATCATCCAGGATGAGGTTCAGGTCAGAGAGGGACCTTGCTATCGTGCTCCTCACCTCAACCTCATCGGCGCCACTTACAGCCATCTCCTCCACCCTGTAGGCTGCTTCGGCTGCAAGGGCATCCATGTAGGTTATCCCCGTGTTGAGGCCATCCCGCCGGGCTCTGGCTATGAGTTCGTTGTCCAGTTCAGTCCCGGGTGGAACACCCAGTATGTTGCCATCGTGGATGTAGATGGTGTTCCAGACCGCGGGTCCAAGGAGCCGTGTGTTCTCCTCATCCTCAACTGCCTCCACCCTGATCCTCCTACCAAGGAATTCCCCACTGTAAACCTCAAAGCTGCATGGGGAATCTGCGTCCGCATGGGCCCTCCAGGTTTCAATTATCCTCTCCATGAGCATCCTCCCATCTGATGTTACAGGGTGGAGGTTTATCCTGAGCATGCCGGCGATGTCCCTGTCGCTGAGCCTCCAGGGGCCATGGATCTGGGGGTAGACCATCTCCCGGACGTCATCCACCTGGTTGAGTATCATGGCCACACGCTCAACACCCACCCCAAGGTTCATGACCTCCTCGTCTATACCGTACATTGAAAGTGCTATGGGGGAGTATAACCCGAAGGTTGCAATCTCAACCCAGTCCCTGAGGCCCGGGTGGTAGGCGTAGACCTCTGTCTGGGTCCCGGGAATGTAGTACTTGGATTTCTTCTCATCAGGCAGGAACTTGAACCTTGAGAATCCGAAGTGCTCAAGCAGGCCCTCGGCCACTGCCTTCCCAACGTCGAGGGGAACCTCATCATCCACAACGACGCATGAGGCTGAATGATAGGTCATGAGGTGACTTGAATCCTCCCTCTGCTCCCTCCTGAAGCAGCGGTCAATTGAGAATAGTTTCAGGGGGAGGGGGTACCTGTCATGTATTTTCTGGAGGGATATGAACCACCCGGAGGTCATATGGGACCTGAGGGTTGTTCTCCCTGCAACGGGTTTGAGGTCCCTTATCTCAGGGAACACCCTCTCGATGATCCTTAGGGCCTCATGGCTTTCAACCTCAAGGGCCCCGGATACCTCAAGGACGAGGTCGTCCCCTGAGATATCACCCTTCTTGTAGGATCTGAAGACCTCCTTGAGGCCCTGAATCCTGTCCTCTGTCACCTCAACTCCCATATCCTCTATCATCCGGATCTTATCAAGGCCAAGGCCTATGTCAGGCCTTGGAAGCCCTCCCAGGTAGAAGCACCTGTCGAGGACCGCCGGAGCCTCCGGGCCGAACTGCCTGTATATGTGCTCCTCGTCTATGAATACCGGGTTCACCATCTCACTGAACCCCAGCCTGAGGTAGGCCTCCCTTATCATCCAGATGGTGTCATAGAGGACGTGAGATTTTCCCACACCAAACCTCAGGCGGGGATACTGCAGGTCATGGTGGGGCTTTTTAAGGAGCTTCCCGCTCTCAAGCCATGCCCTCTCAAAGTCCCTCCTTGATAGTTTAACTATATCCTTCTTCTTCAAATAGAACCCCCGTGATCTTTATGGTATATGTAAGAGATCATCATCCAGTGCGATGAGCCGGGTTCATCACCCCTCAGCAGATGATTCGTTCTATTAAATTGGCCAGTTGAAGGGCTTCACTTTTCTGATCATCAACTTTTAACAGAGGGTGATGTTTCACTTCCCTGTTCATCACCTTAACATATTGACTGCCAAACCTTATAATAATGAATGTTGAAAATAATCTCCATGGAAAGCGAGCTTTATGAATGCGATGTTCTCATAATAGGCTCAGGCGGAGCCGGCTGCAGGGCAGCAATTGAGGTTTCTGAACACAAACTGACACCAATCATAGTTTCAAAGGGATTATCATTCAAATCAGGATGCACAGGAATGGCTGAAGGTGGATACAACGCTGCATTCGCATGCGTTGATCCGGATGACACTCCCGATGTCCACTTTGAGGATACAATGAGGGGCGGGGGATTCATCAACGACCCCAGACTTGTCCGTATACTGGTGGACGAGGCTCCTGACAGGCTGAGGGACCTTGAAGAATATGGTGCACTCTTTGACCGCCAGGAGTCAGGCCTCCTGGATCAGAGACCCTTCGGCGGCCAGACCTACAGGAGGACATGCTACCATGGGGACAGGACAGGCCATGAGATGATCACGGCCCTCAAGGAGGAGGTTATAAGGAGGGATATAGAGACCATCGATGAGGTTATGATAACATCGCTCCTTGTTGAGGATGGCAGTGTCCTTGGCGCCATGGGCGTATCCATCAGGAATTCGGAGCCTGTGGCCTTCAGGACATCCTCCACCATACTTGCATCAGGGGGGGCAGGCCACATATACCCGGTGACGTCCAACACCATGCAGAAGGGTGGTGATGGCTTTGCAATCGCCTGGAAGGCAGGGGCTGACCTCATAGACATGGAACAGGTCCAGTTCCACCCCACCGGCATGGTATACCCCGAGTCACGAAGGGGGGTCCTTGTAACTGAGGCCGTTAGGGGCGAGGGCGGCATACTCCTCAACAGTGAGGGTGAACGGTTCATGGGCCGCTATGACCCCCGTGGCGAACTTGCAACAAGGGACGTGGTTGCAAGGGCCATATACACCGAGATAATGGAGGGTCGGGGGACAGAGAACGGCGGTGTCTACCTTGATGTGAGCCACCTCCCGGCTGAGGTTATAGAGGAGAAACTTGAGACCATGCTACTCCAGTTCCTGGATGTGGGCGTGGATATAAGGTCCGAGCCAATGGAGGTTGCACCCACAGCACACCACTTCATGGGGGGTGTCAGGATAGATGAGTGGGGCAGGACCAGCCTCAGGAACCTCTTCGCAGCAGGAGAGGTTGCAGGTGGTGTTCATGGTGCCAACAGGCTCGGAGGAAATGCCCTGGCAGATACACAGGTATTCGGAAGGAGGGCTGGTATATCGGCTGCAAAAAACGCCATGAATTCATCCATGGGACAGGTCAGGTCACTCATTGAGGATGAGGAACAGCGGATTAAGGGTATGGTCCGCGATGGATCTATAAGGCCAGCTGAGATAAGGGATGAACTCCATGAGGCGATGTGGAGTGATGTTGCAATTGTGAGGAGCCGGAAGTCACTTGAATCTGCAATGTCCAGGATTTCCACGCTGATGGATAAACTGGGGGACCTGGATGTCCCTGAAAGAGGAGGATTTAACAGCAACCTCCTGGAGGCCCTCGAAATTGAGAACATGCTCATAACAGCATCACTGGTGACCCACTCAGCTCTTATACGGGAGGAGAGCAGGGGATCCCACTACAGGGAGGATTTCCCTGAAACACGCCCGGAATGGAAAAGGAGCATATTACTCAACAGGAAGGGAGAGCCGCGGTTCATAAAGAGATAATCAGGTAAGTTAAAACTGCTCAGAAGTCACTATACTCATTATCTCAGGGCTGCGGTAGTCCCTGAATACATAATCAGCCCCAGCCCATCTGAGCTCTGCCTCCCCGTACCTTCCGGCTGCTATTCCAATCTTAAGGGCACCCACATGGGCCCCGGCCATCATATCGTGGGGTGTGTCACCAAAGAGGACGATTCTTCCGGGGGCACCCACCTCAAGCCCCCTTTTAACCGCGATTTCTGTGAGCTCCTCCCTTATGGGGCTGTCACTCCCAAAGCCCCCGAATGAGAAGTAACCTGCAATACCCGCCCTCTCGAGCTTCATAAGGGCTATGTCCTCAAGGTTTCCTGTGACAATTCCCATGAAGGCATCGATGGATCTGAGGGCCTCAAGGAACCCCATAACACCATCTATAAGGCGGATATCATCGTACTGGATATTTTCCCCCACATAAGCTACAAGTTCATGGAGGAAGTCATCCATTCCTTCCTCTATATCCCCTGATTCCAGGCCCAGGAGGCTGAGGACCTCCCTGGCTATTGCAGGGTCTGTTTTTCCGTGGTAATCTATGAGGTCAACGGCGGCATCAACACCGTAGACCTCCCTGAAAGCATATCTGAATGCCTCCTCATGGACCTCTGAGCGGTGTATGAGGGTTTTGTCGATGTCGAATAGTGCGATCATCTTCCCACACCTACTGTTTTGAGGTGAGCTCCTCTGCAGCACCCTGTGCAAGTTCCATGACGTATTCCTCATCCAGCACCTTCAGTTCACCCTCAAGTAGCAGAATCCTTCCATCACATATCACAGTATCAACATCCGCGCCACTGGCAGAATAGACAAGGTGTGAGGCAGGGTTCCTCCAGGGTGTGAGGTGGGGCCTGCGGGTGTTTAAAACCACAATATCCGCCAGTCTACCTTCCTCTATGAGGCCAGAATTAAATCCCAGGGCCTCAGCACCATTCACTGTTGCCATCCGGAACACATCCATTGCAGGGAGTGCTGTTGGGTCGTGGAGGCTGACCTTCTGGAGCAGCGAGGCGGTCTTCATCTCCCCAAACATATCCAGGTTATTGTTTGAGGCGGCCCCGTCTGTCCCGATGGAGACTTTAACACCCCTCCCCATGAGTTCAGGTAGAGGTGAGATGCCTGATGCCAGTTTCATATTGCTTGAGGGGTTGTGTGAGACCTTCACCATTCTCTCTGAGAGGATTTCCATTTCATTTTCCTTCAACCAGACGCAGTGGGCTGCCACGGTCCCCGGACCAAGGACGCCTGTTGCATCCAGGTACTCAACAGGGGACATTCCATGCGCCTCTAAAACCTCCCTGACCTCATCCTCTGTTTCAGATACATGGATGTGGATACCAACACCGTGTTCAGCTGCCAGGCGGGCAGTTTCCCGGAGGAGTTCCTCTGAACAGGTGTAGGGGCTGTGGGGTCCAAGGGCAACCTTTATGCGTCCATCTGCCATTCCATGACATTCACGGATTATCCTGAGGCTCTCTCTGATTTCAGCCCGCCTTTTATCATCATCCCCCAGGTCTATCATCCCGTGACTTAGAACGCATCTCAGTCCAGCCTCATCCACTGCACGGGCCACGTCGTCCATGTAGAAGTACATGTCATTGAAGGTTGTTGTACCTGACCTTATCATCTCCACGCATCCAAGGAGGGCCCCTGCATGGCAGTACTCCCCGTTGAGGTGGGCCTCGGCTGGCCATATGTGGTCATTCAGCCACCTGTCAAGGGGGAGGTCATCTGCCATTCCCCTGAACAGTGTCATTGAGAGGTGGGTGTGTGTATTCACAAGACCAGGGATGAGGAGTTTTCCGTGGCCATCAATGACGGTGTCAGCGTCACCGGGACTCAGGGTGTCTGAAACCTCCTCTATGATGTTACCCTCCACCAGAACCGATCCCCTGCGAGGGCCTGCTGCGTCAAGGACCTGGGCGCCATGTATCAGTATGCTCTCATTCTCCATCGGATCACCTTATAACTTATAAGTTTTAACTTATAACCTGGGATGAATCTAAAGCTATTATATAGGTTCCTTAAAAAGAGATATAAGTGATGTGATTCTGCAGATGAGATGCATTGTACAGCATTCACAATAAATATTTGAGTCATCGAGGGATTGAATGAAGATAAGAATAGCGGTTCCCTCAAAGGGAAGGATAAGCGAACCTGCAATAAGGCTACTCGAAAACGCAGGCGTGGGGCTGAAGGATACAATTAACAGAAAGCTATTTTCAAAGACACAGCACCCCCAGATCGATGTCATGTTCAGCAGGGCAGCCGATATACCCGAATTCGTTGCAGATGGGGCGGCCGACCTTGGTATCACAGGGTACGACCTCATAGTGGAGAGGGGCAGTGAGGTTGAAATCCTTGAGGACCTCAACTATGGGAGGGCCAGCCTGGTACTGGCAGCCCCCGAGGACTCCTCCATCGAGAAACCAGAGGACATACCTGACGGTGCGGTTATAGCAACAGAATTTCCCAGGATAACAGAGGACTACGTCAGGAAAAGGAACATAGGGGCCGAGATAGTTGAACTCACAGGTTCCACAGAGATAGCGCCATTCATCGGCGTGGCGGACCTCATAACCGATCTCAGCAGCACCGGCACCACACTCAGGATGAACCACCTGAAGGTCATTGACACACTTCTTGAGAGTTCAGTGAAACTCATAGCAAACCCTGAAAGTTACAGACGCAAGGGACAGCTGATAGAGGAACTCAGAACAGGGATACGGGGAGTTATAGATGCAGAGGGCCGCAGGCTCGTCATGCTGAACATAGACCGGAAAAACCTTGATCGTGTGAGGGCACTCATGCCAGGCATGACAGGACCCACGGTCTCGGAGGTACTATCTGATAATGGTGTTGTGGCTGTCCATGCGGTTGTGGATGAGAAGGAGGTCTTCAACCTGGTGAACAGGCTCAAGGCCGTGGGGGCAAGGGATATACTGGTTGTGCCAATTGAGAGGATAATCCCATGAGGTGTATCAATGAAGTTCCTCCGCTTTTCAGATAACGGAAGGGTTCTCTATGGTTTTACAGATGGAGAAAGGGTATTTCAGGTTGAAAGTGACCACTACCTCCTTGAGGATCCAGAGGTTATCTCAGAACATCATATGGGGGATGTGAGGATCCTCCCCCCAGTTTCACCCTCCAAGGTTATATGTGTGGGTCTCAACTACAGGGACCACGCAGCTGAACTCGGAATGGACATCCCTGATGAACCGGTCATATTCCTCAAGCCACCAACGGCGGTCATAGGTCATGGTGATACAATAGTATACCCTGCAATGTCCTCGGAGGTTGACCATGAGGTTGAACTTGCAGCGGTTATATCAGAAAGAGCGAGGTGCGTTGATGCAGGGGAGGCGGATGAATTCATAGCAGGCTACACGGTACTCAATGATGTAACTGCAAGGGACCTCCAGAGGCGTGATGGACAGTGGACGCGTGCAAAGAGCTTTGACACCTTCTGCCCCATAGGGCCATTCATAGAAACTGATATCAAACCCAGCAACCTTGATATATCCCTTGAACTCAATGGAGTACTCAGGCAGTCATCCAGCACATCCAACATGATATTCACCGTGCAGGAACTGGTTGAATTCATATCAGAGATCATGACACTGGAGCCTGGTGATGTCATTGCGACCGGCACACCACCCGGTGTCGGAGAGATGAAACCAGGAGACACCGTAAGGGCCACCGTTGAGGGCGTGGGAACACTTGAAAACAGGGTTGAATCTTCAGATAACATCCAGTGAAAGCCAGCATCTGATAAAATAAGCGTTATAATCCCCAAGCCATTATATTATTTTTTCAATAAAGAAGGGTCAGACACGGATAAATAAAAAAATTAATGTCCCCTTTAACCTCATGTCTCAAGGTATATTGCGGGTTTAAGGGGAACAGCATTCTTGGCCTTGTTTTCAGGGTCGTAGTCCGCATCACGGTGGATCACCACATCAGCCCCAACCTCTGATTTTATGTAGTCACTGGCATCAACCAGTACACTGTACTCATCCACCTCAACGACCTCAGATTTACCTGCATCCCTGAGGATCCTCCTCACGAATTCCGAGACCTCCTTCATGTTGCTGTGGACACCGGAGGCTGAAACCCTCCCCATTATAGCACCCATATCTGGCTTTCCAACCTCAGATGCTATTCTCAGGACATCCCACTTCCAGGGTGGTGATGTGTACAGGTGCACCCTCTCAGGCCGGGCGTCCAGTATCTTCATGATCTCCTGAATATCCCTGACGGTGTTCTGAACCATCTCCTCTGCAACCTGAACCTCCCTGCTTATGGCGTCCTCCCTGAAGCCGGGCCATGGGGCCTCTGATACGAAACCATCACCACCATATCTCTCCCACATCTCCTCGGCTGTGTAGGGAGTGAATGGTGCCATGAGCCTTATCCAGGCGCTCAGAACATGTGCAAGCACCATTTTAACCTCCATGTCCACACGGCCATCAACACGGGCCATGTAGTGATCCACATCCTTTTTCAGGAGATAAAGGGCCTCCTGCACTGCCTTACGGGTCTGGAATGATTCAAGGGCATCTGTGGCCTCGCGTATCCTGTGGTTGAGCTGAGAGATCATCCACTTACCCGCGAAGCTTTCCGGCTCAAATTCAGGAAGCTCTGAGAGGACCAGTTCACCTTCCCATATCTCAGAGACCCTTTCACCGAATTCCCTGAACCACTCGATGCGCCTCCTGGTCCCTGTAACCTCATTCTCCCTCCAGTCAAAGTCCTGCCAGGGCTCTGCAGATGACATGAGGAACAGGCGCACAACATCCGCGCCGTGCCTCTCTATTGCATCCCGCAGCAGTATCACGTTACCCTTGGATGAGGACATCTTGTTACCCTCAAGGAGGCCCATTCCAAATACAACGACACCCCGGGGCCAGTGGGATTCAGGGAATATGGCGGAGTGATGGAATATGTGGAATGTCAGATGGTTACCTATGAGGTCCTTGGCAGATAACCTCCAGTCAAGGGGGTACCAGTAGCTGAATTCCTCCCTGAGTTCAGCCCCCTCTCCGGATTCATCAAGGAAGACGCTATCAAAGAACTCATCATCCAGTTTCTCAGGGTCCATCCCCCTCAGTTTATGGGCGATGGTGTAGTAGGCCATGTAGATGGTTGAATCGGTTAGGGGCTCTATTATCCACCTATCGTCCCAGGGGAGCCTTGTACCGAGACCTATCCTCCTTGAACATGCCCAGTCATTCAGCCAGTCAATGTAGTACTGGAAGTTGGACCGTACCTCCCCGGGTATTATCTTCATGGCAGAGAGGCACCTGTGGGCCAGTTCCTTCCACTCCTCATCAGAGTACTTCATGAACCACTGGTCCTCCATGAGCCTCACAACGCACCTTCCACCGCAGCGGCATATCACAGGGCGCTCTGCAAACTCGTACATCTCATCGGCCAGGCCCTCAGATTTCAGTTCATCTGCTATGACCTCACGGGCCTCAGAAACCTTCATTCCAGCGTAAACAGGGATGTGTCTGCTCATCACACCCTTTGCATGTTCAACCTTGTAGAGTTCCCCTGTGGCGTCTTCAAGGCGTTCATCCTCCTGACTTTCAACCCCGAATTTCTGGATGACTTCCGCGGCAGGGAACCTCCCGTAGCCCTCAACTGTGATAACATTGATGGGTTCGAGGCCCTCAATCACATCACTGAGACCATACCTCTCAACCAGTTCAGAGTTTCTCCTGAGGTCCTCAAGTGCTATGAAGTCTGCAGGCGCATGTGCGGGTACAGAGAATACCACTCCAGTGGCATATTCAGGGTCAACAAATGAGGCTGGGAGTATGGGGTGCATTTTTCCTGTCACAGGGTTTTCAACTTCCCTTCCAATGAGTTCCTCAGGGTCCACATCACCCTCAACCTCAAGGTCCAGCTTCTGGTGTGACAGGTTATCAAGGGAGGCACGGCTTACTATCCAGTCTTCACCACCTGTCCGTACCCTCACGTACTCCTCCTCCGGGTTCAACCAGAGGTTGGTTGCACCGTAGATGGTTTCGGGCCTGAAGGTGGCCGCAACAAGGTAGGAATCATCTATTCTGAACTTGAGGAGTGTGAGCTGGTTTATGGCCACACCCTCCCCCTCCAGGAGGTCGTGGTCACCGACCGGGTTTTCACAGTCAGGGCAGTACTTCACTGGATGGGCACCCTTCCTAACAAGGCCCATGTCACGGAGCTTCCCTATCTGCCACTGTATGAACCTGCTGTAGGTGGGGTCAGTGGTTTTGAATTCACGCCTCCAGTCTATGGAGTAACCCATATCCTCCATCACAGAACGGTACTCCCTGCTGAAGTATTCAACGATGTATTCAGGGTCACTGAAGCGTTCAAGTTCCTCCTCGGGTACCTTGTGGACCTCCCTGTAGATCTTGAGGGTCCATGGATCCTTTCTCTGTATCCTCCTGGCTATCCCTATTACTGGGGCCCCTGTGACGTGCCAGGCCATGGGAAAGAGGACGTTGTATCCCTGCATCCTCTTGAAACGTGCATAGACATCCGGGACCGTGTAGGTCCTTCCGTGTCCTATGTGCATGGCACCACTGGGGTATGGATAGGCAACTGTCAGGAAGATCTTCTCTCTGTCATCGGGGTCAGCATGAAATATTCCTGCATCTCTCCACTTATCGCGCCATTTACTCTCAATATCCACTGAATCACCGCCGTCATGGCTTTTTGACTTCATTATTTAACCATTCAAGGTAATCACGGGATCCCCCTGTTATGGGAATTGAAATTATGCATGGATTATCATAACTATGTAGTTCCCTCACTCTTTTAATTATTTGCTGGGTTAATTCACTGGCTGTTTTAACAATGAGGACCGACTCCTCATCCTCCTCAAGGGAGCCCTCCCAGTGGTAGAATGATTTTATGGAGGGTATGATGTTCACACAGGCCGCGAGTCTCTCCTCAACAAGTCTACGCCCGATCCTTGCGGATTCCTCCTGACCGGAGGTCGTTATGTATATCAGCGTGAACATCAGATCACCCCTGGATCGGCTATTTCAGGGGGCCTGAGCTTGTGCCCTGCTGCGCGGATCATCCAATGTATCCTCTTAACCTCTTCAGCAGGCACTCCAAGTTCAGTTGCGGCCTCAGGAACCCTCATTTTTTTATCAACCAGCAGAAAGAGGATCTCATCCAGGACATCATAGCTTATCCCCAGTTCCTCCTCATCGGTCTGGCCGGGCCAGAGGCCGGCTGATGGGGCCTTGGATATTATCTCAGATGGAACACCAAGCTCCTCTGCAAGCATACGGACCTGTTTCTTGTATAGACCTCCAATTGGAAGTATGTCGACTCCCCCATCACCGTATTTGGTGAAGTAACCCACAAGGAGCTCCGTACGGTTACCGGTACCGGCCACAAGCCGGTTCATGGAGTTTGCATGATAGTAGAGGACCATCATCCTTGCCCTTGGCTTGAGGTTCGCCACAGCAAGTCTGCTGGCCCGGTGACCGCACATACCACCGAAGGACTCCAGAATGGGTTCAATGTTCACGGTCTCATATTCTATGCCGGTTTCCTCTGCAACAAGTTCTGCATGTTTAAGGTCCTCGGGGGGTGTTGTGTCAGATGGCATGATTATACCAAGAACCCTCTCAGGGCCAAGGGCATCTGCTGCAAGGTAGGCGACAGTTGAAGAGTCCACACCCCCACTGAGACCCATCACAACGCCATCTGTCCTGCTATCAGCCACTTTGGCCTTTATGAACTCCTCTATCCTCTCCCTCACGTGGGGACCAAGCCCTGGAACATGTCTCATGAAACCACCCTCTCCACAGTAGCAATGGTTAAAAGTAAGTAGGGTATATTTTATATAACCATATAAATCAATGTAAGGTAACATGTGAAGGTGTTCATCAGCATCACGGATTCTTACAGGAGGAGTACAATGGCATTTAAGGATCTTTTCAAGTTCAATAAGGGCAAAACAACATTCGTGTTCATAGGTGGAAAGGGAGGGGTTGGTAAAACAACCATATCAGCCGCAACAGCACTCTGGATGGCCAGATCAGGCAAGAAGACACTGGTTATCTCAACAGACCCCGCACACTCACTTTCAGATTCCCTTGAGAGGGAGATAGGTCACACACCAACCATGATAACAGATAACCTCTACGCGGTTGAGATAGACCCTGAGGTTGCAATGGAGGAGTACCAGGCAAAGCTAAGAGAACAGGCATCAATGAACCCTGGAATGGGACTTGACATGCTCCAGGACCAGATGGACATGGCATCAATGTCCCCTGGTATCGATGAGGCCGCAGCATTCGACCAGTTCCTGAGGTACATGACAACCGATGAGTATGATATCGTGATATTTGACACTGCACCTACGGGCCACACACTCCGTCTCCTCTCATTCCCTGAACTCATGGACTCATGGGTTGGGAAGATGATCAAGATAAGGAGACAGATCGGCAGCATGGCAAAGGCCTTCAAGAATATACTCCCATTCATGGGCGACGAGGAAGAGGAGGACAGGGCCCTCCAGGATATGGAGGCCACCAAGAAACAGATAAACGCTGCAAGGGAGGTCATGTCAGACCCTGAGAGGACCTCATTCAAGATGGTTGTGATCCCTGAGGAGATGTCCATATACGAGTCCGAGAGGGCGATGAAGGCCCTTGAGAAGTACAGCATACATGCAGATGGTGTCATCGTCAACCAGGTGCTGCCTGAGGACAGTGACTGTGAGTTCTGCAATGCCAGGAGGAAACTGCAGCAGGAAAGGCTGAAGCAGATACGTGAGAAATTCAGTGACCAGGTGGTTGCAGAGGTCCCACTCCTCAAGGAGGAGGCCAAGGGTATCGAAACCCTTGAAAAGATCGCAAGGCAACTCTATGGCGAACCTGAGCCAGCCTGATTGGAATATAATATGTTTGAGGCTCATAATATTAAAAAGTAATTAACCTCAAACACCATTATTTTTAGATAAAACCTGTCTGAAGGCTTTAAAAACCGATAAAATTTTTAACCTATGATTTATTAGATTTTAAGGTTATATTGAAGCATTAAGTTCATTTTAAGGTTATATTAGGTCTTATTTTTTTTAAAGAATCAAATGCCAAAATTTATAATATTCCTTCAAATTACTTAACAATATATTAACGTTAGGTGAGCACTATGAAAGTTGCAGTTTATGGCGCGGGTAATCAGAAACTTTATGTGGACCAGCTGAACTTGCCTGAAAAATACGGGGGTGAGGCACCCTACGGCGGAAGCAGGATGGCAATTGAATTTGCAGAGGCAGGTCATGACGTTGTGCTAGCAGAGCCAGCAAGGGAGATGCTGGATGATGCACACTGGAAGGTTGTTGAGGATGCAGGTGTAACCGTAATAGAAAGTGATGCTGAGGCAGCCAGCGAGGCAGAGGTGGCAGTTCTCTTCACACCATTCGGTAAAAAGACCTTCGATATAGCCAAGGACATAACACAGCACCTTCCAGAGGGCGCTGTTATAGCCAACACCTGTACCGTATCCCCGGTGGTCCTCTACTACGTCCTTGAAAGGGAACTTCGAAGGGACCGTCAGGACCTGGGTATAGCATCAATGCACCCTGCAGCTGTCCCTGGAACACCACAGCACGGCCACTACGTCATAGGGGGACACTCAAGCAGTGAACTTGACATAGCCACAGATGAACAGATTTCAAGGTGTGTTGAACTTGCAGAAAGCTGTGGTAAGACAGCATACGTTGTACCTGCAGATGTATCAAGTGCAGTTGCCGATATGGGATCCCTTGTAACTGCCGTAACACTTTCAGGTGTCCTTGACTACTACTACGTGGGTACCCAGATAATCAAGGCACCTGTGGAGATGGTTGAGAAGCAGATCCTCATGACACTCCAGACAATAGCATCCCTTGTTGAAACATCAGGTGTTAATGGAATGCTCAAGGCCATGAACCCTGAGCTCCTTGTGAGAAGTGCAAGGTCAATGCACCTCCTTGAGGAGCAGGAGGAACTGGATGCTGCAATCAACACACTCTCTGACCTTGATGATGAGGTTATCCAGTGGATAAATAAGGGTGAAATCAGGCACACGGATCTCGTAGCAGCCCAGGCCCTTGCAAATGAACTCAAAAACCTCATGGGTGGAAAGGCAGCAGAGGGTACCATAAGAAGGTGCATGAGGAAGATGTTCGAATAAAACCTTCATTTTTAACTATTTTGAGAGACTATTTTAAGAAGTAATTGCTTTTTAGATAGACTAAAATCAGGTTACGGTTATTCGCATATTTAGGAATTAGTTGCTTTTCAGATAAAAAAATAAATAAAATCAGGTTACGGTTATTCGCATATCAACCACCCTGAATGTCCTGCTTATGTACGCGTAACTGTAACCCCTGATCGTCTTTGCGTGGCTGAGGGTTGCTGACAGTGTATCCGCCCTGAAGGTCTCAGATAACCTTATGGTTCTCGTGTACCTGCTTGGGTTGTAGATTTTCCTTGTTGTAACGATTCTTGCATCGTACGGGTAGTAGCCGATGGTTGCAGTGTAGGATCCTCCAGGTTTCAGTGTAAATTTGTAGGTCCTGTATGCCAGTTTCGAACCGTCTGATGAGTAAACTGTGACATAGTAGGTCACTGTTGTGGTGTAACTTCCGGTGTTTCTGAATGTGAATCTGTAGGTCCTTTTTGGGGGGTTCACGTAAACTGTGGCGGTTTTCAGGTTGTTGATGCTGAATGTGTACACACCTGGAGATGAGATGTATCTCTGGAATCTTAGCACTGCACCCTCATGGGGTCCAACCCTCACCGTGTAGGTACCGATGAGATTGCCGTTGAGGTAGACTGGAACTGTGAAGTCACCTTCAACGTCACCAGTGTTCTGGATTTCTGCTTCAACCTCGACGGTTGCTGATCCCACGGCACTTGATGGTGTCACATTTAGGGACCCTATTTCAAGTGTCGCTGGTTTCAATGCATTGACGTTTGCAGCGGGTAGTGTGTCAACGGTAACGGTATGGTTGCCCCGCTGTGTTATGGTGTATCTGAATGTCACGGTGGTCTCCCCAGCAGCAGCCACGTTCACGGTCCTTGATGCAACAGGTACCCCATCAATGTATAGTCTTACCGTGTGGTTGCCTGAAACGTCACCGACATTGGAGACCCTTGCAGATGCTTCGATGGTCAGGGGAAGAACCCCCTCGTGTGGTGAAACCACCAGGTTGTCCACTGTGAATGCGGCAGGCCTCAATACCCTCACAGTCACCGGTGCAAGGCCATTAACCGTGACATCATGGGTTCCAGGGTCACTGAGCTCCACCCTGAAGAGTACCGTGGAGGCACCAGGTCCGGTAAGCTGGACAGTCTTATTCTGAACGTTCACTCCGTCTATGTATAGCCTTACGGTGTAGTTGCCGCTTCCAGCCTCAGTTGTGCTGATCCTTGCTGTTACGTTGAATACGAGTGGTGAAACACCTGAACTTGGAGTTACATTGAGGTTTGAGACCACAGGTTCACTGAGCGCCCTCACGGTTACAGGTGCAAGTGCCCCTATGCCGGCAAGGTATGTTCCTGGAGCATTCAGGGTGTGGTTGAACCTCACCTGGGATGTTCCGCCTGCAGGGACTGTCACGGTTCTTGTATCAACAGCCGCACCATTTATGTATAGGGTTGCGGTGTACTCCCCATCGACCTCCCCTGTATTTCTGAGTTTAGCTGATGCTGCAAGGTCAAGGGGGCTGAAGCCTGATGTGGGGGTGACAGTTAAATCTGAGGCGGTTATATTCGCCGGTTTAAGGACCCTGACATTCCTTGTGAATCCATTTATTCCAACACTGTAGTTTCCAGGCAACAGTGTTGTTTTCATTAAGATTTCCCTTGTTTCACCGGGGTTTAGGCTGACCGTGTTCTCCTGGACGGTTTGGTTGTTGACATGGAGCCTTGCTGTGAACCCTATGACCATATCATAGGGGTTTGTAACGTTGAGGAGTGCTGTGACGTTCAGTGTACCCACGCCGGTTCCGGGGGTAACAGCGAATCCCCCGAACACAGGGTCAGGATCAAGCACCCTGATTCTAACCTCTTCACCGGAGTTAACACGGAGATTGTACTCCCCTGGGACCATGAGCTGATTCTTAATTGAAACCTTAACACTTGACCTTCCCGGGACGGTGACCGTTCGGCTGTCCCATGCGACACCGTCAAGGTAGACGGTAACGGTGAAATCACCTGGAAGGTCTCCCTGGTTCCGGACTGTGGCGTTCACGGTGACATTGAGGGGTGATTTACCCTCCAGGGGCGTTACTGTTACATTGGTGAGGCTGAAGCTAGCTGCACTGAGGGCCCTGACTGTGCCTGAAGTGGCGTTGTTGAGTGATATGGTGTAGATTCCACTTTCAGGGAGTGTTATCATGGCAGAGAACGGTACAGTGCTTCCACCAGGAACATCCAATGTCTGTTCATGGACCTCCACTCCATTAACATAGATTATGGCTGTGTAACTCCTTGTCCTTGAGTCTATGCTGGTGATATTCGCGGTGACCATGACATTCAGCGGCGCAAGACCACTTTCCGGTGTCAGTCTGAAACCGTCCACAAGGAACTTTTCACCCTCCATGACGTTGACTGTGAGGGGTTCGAGGTCATTTATGGTTATTTCATGTATACCAGCGGCAAGGGTCCTGTTGAAGGATACCCTGACCCTTGAATTTGCAGCAACAGTCACATTTTTGCTATCAACGAGAATTCCATTGACGTAGAGGCCGGCGGTGTATGTGTCAGGAAGATCACCGTAGTTGACAATATCAGCAGTTACGTTAACCCTGAGGGGCTCTGTCCCGGCACGTGGTAGTACTGTAAGATTTTCAGGGATTATGAGCGGGCCGCTGAATGCCCTGACAGTGAACGGCTGGAAGTTGTTCACGGTAACGGAATATGTACGGCTGTTTCTGAGCAGATAATCAAAGCTGAAGTCCCTTGTTGTTTTTGATCCCACCTCTATCCACTGCCATAAGACCTCATATCCGTTAACGTAGAGGCCGAGGCGGTACCATCCACTGGCATCCCCCCAGTTGGTTATTTTACCTTTCACTGTAATTAATAGAGGTGCTGTTCCATTTGCAGGTGTTACAGTGAGGTTGCTTATGAAGAACGGCGTGAACCTTGTGAGGAAACCATCTGATAGTCCTGTAAGTTTAGTTTTTCTTGCATCTGATGTTACAGGGAAATTGTTTGACCAGGTCTTCCCGGCAACATAGATGTTCTGGTAGGGGTCAACAGCAACAGCATAGCCATGATCCGCTTCGATCCCACCCAGGTAGGAGCTGTAGAGGACGTTTCGTGGAATGCTGAATTTTGTGATAAAGGCATCCACACCGTTCAGTGACCTGTCAAATGCTCCCTGTGTCAGGGGGAAGTCAGATGAGGATGTTGTACCTGTCAGGTAGAGGTTTCCATACCTGTCGGGTGCAATTCCATATACTGAATCATCACCGGTTCCACCGAAGTAGGTTGAGTATGTCACGTCCTCACCATCGAATGCCATGATGAATCCGTCTGAAAGGCCCTTCTTTGTCCTCTGGTATGCAGTCACAGGGGTTATGGGGAAGTCGGTGGAATTGGTTTTACCTGCAATGTAGATGAGGCCACCATAGGAGGTAATGGCGTGGCACATGTCCTGTCCTGAACCTCCAAGGTAGGTTGAGTAGTCAAAGCTCATCTGTGGTGTGAATCTTGACATGAAAATATCATTCGTACCACTCTTATACTGTGAGATCGCATCGAAGGTTACCGGAAAATCATCAGAGTAGGTGTACCCTGCAATGTAGATGTTCCCGTTGTTGTCAAGGGCAAGTCCCTGGCAGTAGTCGTCCCATGATCCTCCAAGGTAGCTCAGGTAAATAACGGTGAGGTCCTGGTCGAGTTTGGCAATGAATGCATCATAACCGCCATGATTGATTTTCTGGTAAGCATCATCTGTTACCTGAAGGTTCTCTGAGATGGTGTATCCGCTCACATAGAGGGTTCCGGACCCATCCATTGCAAGACCCTTTGCAACGTCATACTTGGATCCGCCAATATATGTGATCCTTTCGATTTTGCCAAGGGGGTCTATCCGTGCCACGAACGCATCCTTGCCCTCAACACCAGCCCTACTTATTTCGCCTGCAACATAGGCGTATCCATCTGCATCTGCGATGATTCTGTGTCCCCAGTCGTCTCCACCCCCGCCGAAGGTCGTGTAATATATGACCTGTCTTGATGTGTTGAATCTGGCCACGAAGACATCCTTGGCTCCATTGACGTGAGTTGAACCGGTCACATAGATGTAACCGGATTCATCAACGTAAACGTCACGGGCCTCATCAACCACATCACCACCAAGGTAGGTTGAGTAGTCCATGGTGTAATTTGATTCAGCAAAGGCTGAGCCCTGAAGGACGAGCATGAGAAGGAGCCCGCAGATCAGAGCAGAAAAACTTTTTACATGAATCAATGATTATCACCTCCCGAAAACATTACATTTTATATTCTGTTTATAATGAATAAAGTTTACTATTTAATTTTAAAACTGAAAAATAGATCTATAATGAAATATTATTTATTTAGAACTGTTAGAATGCATTAAACATTGAAATATTAGTTTAAAACGCGAATTTTTATTAAAAGAATACTTATATGTATTATATGCTCCCTATTAGGGACTCATCTGTTTTTTCAAGAATTTCAGTCATTTCATTGGTTATTAAATAAATTTCTTACTGAAATCTGAATAAAATAGAGTTATGGCGTGCCATGAGTTACTGGAGTACCCGAGCTGAAATCAGATAATTCATCAAAGAAATAGAAAGCTTCAGTGTAATTTATCAGGTCCAGCATCAGATTAAAAGAAATTCATAGGTCTCTTCAGAATACCACAATGACTGACATGTAGCTGAATTCAGATACCGCCAGTTCCCCGAGTTTCAGTTTAACAATCCTTTCATCAGGGTAGCTGAGCCTTTCACAGACAGCAACAAATCTTTCTGGATCCACACCAATTTCCATAAGGAACCTGGCGGTATCAGAGGGGGTCCTTGATGGGAGAATTATCGTTGGCCTCCCGTTATCAAGAATATGCACTATATTCTCCTCACTTCGGCCGTGAAATGTGACTATGTCAGCATCATCCCAGGGAATAAGGAGCCTTGCAGCGCAGAGCTGGACGGAACTCACACCAGGAATAACCTGAATTTCAACGTCAAGCTTCTTTTCTGATAGTATCCTCTTAATTGGTTTCAGAACACCTGAAAACCCGGGGTCACCTGTTGAGAGCACCGAAACCTTACCTGAAACTGCAAGCTCAGCCGCCATTTCAAGCTTTTCATCCATATCCCCACCACCCACCACTACAGCTTCATTCACATCAGGAAACAGTTCAAGGGCCCTTCTACTCCCAAATACAGTATCAGACTCCCCCACAGCGGCAGCAGCGGCAGGGGTGATGTAATCAGATGAACCGGGACCTATACCCACTATATAGAGCACCATGACCATCCACAACCAGCGCATTCAGTTCAACGGATATTATTCAGGACCAACATATATAATTGTTTCATGACCATTTATTAATGTGGTAACAATGATTCAGATTGCAGTCACAGGAAAACCCAACGTTGGAAAATCATCCTTCTTCAACGCAGCCACCCTCTCAGAGGCAGAGGTGGCATCATATCCATTCACCACCATCGATGCCAACCATGCAGTTGCCTATGCATCCTGCAGGTGCCCCTGCCAGGAGCTTGGGGTCCAGTGCAACCCCAAAAACTCACGATGCATTGATGGCACCAGACTGATCCCTGTGGAACTCATCGATGTGGCGGGTCTTGTCCCGGGGGCCCATGAGGGCAGGGGCCTTGGAAATAAGTTCCTGGATGATCTCAGACAGGCCAGAGCATTCCTGCATGTAATAGACGCCTCAGGTTCAACAGACGAGGAGGGAAGACCCGTTGAGCCAGGGAGCCATGACCCTATGGAGGATGTGCAGTTCCTTGAGGACGAAATAACCATGTGGCTCTACGGCATCCTTGAGAAGAACTGGGAACGCCTTTTAAGGAAGGCAGCATCAGAGAAGCTTGATATGAATCGCATAATACATGAACAGCTCTCAGGTACAGGTATAACTCCCGAGGATATCATCGAGGCATCAAGGAAGGTGGAGGCAGATGTTTACTCATGGGGTAAGGATGAACTCCTGGAATTTCTTGATGAACTCCTCAGGATAGCAAAGCCCATGCTGATAGTTGCAAACAAGGCCGACATTCCAGAGGCTCGGAAAAACATTGAACGCCTCATGGATTCCTACCCCCATGTGGTACCGGCATCTGCAGAGGCTGAACTTGCCCTCAGAAGGGCATCAGAGGCCGGGCTTATTAGTTACACACCAGGGGCAGGGGACTTTGAGATTGTTGATGGGTCAGGGCTCACCGACAGGCAGAGGGCAGCCCTTGAGTATATCCGTGAAAACGTCCTTGAGGTCTACGGGAGCACGGGTGTCCAGGAGGCAATCAACAGGGTGGTATTTGATCTTCTGGATATGATAGTTGTCTTCCCGGTTGAGGATGAACATCACTTCACTGATCAGAGGGGCAATGTTCTCCCTGATGCGCTGCTGGTTCCCCGCGGTTCAGGCCCAAGGGACCTTGCCTACCTGATACACACCGAGATAGGGGATTCCTTCATGCACGCGGTGGATGCAAGGAAGGGGATGAGGGTTGCGGCGGATCATGAACTTGAGGATGGGGACATAATAAGCATAATATGTGGCAGATAGTATTACATAAAATTATTAAATTGAGTGGTCAGTTTCAAGTGTAACTGGCGTGGCATTCTCCATATGGAACAGCGTATGGTGAAACATTAAATATTACTGAAAATTATTAAATTGAGTGGTAAGTTTCAAGTGTAACTGATGGTGAAGGCAATGGATGATATACATGAGCTTCACGAGGAAGAGGTTTTCAGGAGGCTTGAGACTTCACCAGCGAGCCTTGACCCCCCTGAGGCTGAAAGGCGCCTTAAGAAATATGGCCCCAACCAACTCGAGGAATTCAGGGGTAAACCACACATACTTCTCTTTCTCTCCAACCTTTACAATGTCCTGGCGATCCTCCTCTGGATATCAGCGATATTATCACTCATCACAGGCAACAATCAGCTGGCGGTTGCAATCATACTTGTAATAATCATAAACGCGGTTTTCAGTTTCTGGCAGGAATACGAGGCAGAGAAGGCTGCAGAGGCCCTCCGGGATATTCTCCCGGTCATGGTTAAGGTTATGAGGGGTTCAGATGAAACTGTGATCCAGGCAGCTGAGGTGGTCCCCGGTGACCTGATCCTTCTGGAGGAGGGGGACACTGTCCCCGCAGATGCAAGGCTAGTTGAATCCAGCCAGCTCAAGATCGATGCATCCACGCTCACAGGGGAATCAAAGCCGGTCAGAAAGATATCACATCCAGTTAAAAAATTTGAAAATTATATAGATATCGATAACATCGTATTTGCAGGTACACAGGTGGTATCAGGGACAGGGAAGGCCATAGTATTCGCAACAGGGGGGGATACAGAATTCAGCAGGATAGCATCCCTCACACAGGAGGTAAGGGAGGAGCCAAGCCCCCTTCAGAGGCAGATATCCCGCGCTGCAGGTATCATAAGCATTCTAGCAGTTTCAATGGGCATAGTTCTTTTCGCAGTCAACCTCTACATCGTCAAACTCCCCCTTGAGACTGCAATGATCTTTGCAATAGGACTCATGGTTGCAAATGTACCTGAAGGTCTTCTACCAAGCGTAACCCTGGCGCTTGCAGCATCAGCAAGGAAGATGGCCCTGGAGAACGCCCTTGTGAAGAGGCTCTCCAGTGTAGAGACCCTGGGATCCACAACAATAATCTGCACAGATAAGACCGGGACCCTGACAAGGGGTGAGATGACAGTAAGGAAGATATGGATACCCTACAGGGTCGTGGAGGTCACAGGTTCAGGCTACAATCCAGAGGGTGAATTCCTCTGCAATGGAAAAACTGTAACCCACAGGGAGGTAAGGGAGATAAGGCTCCTGATGAGGGCCGCGTCATTCTGCAACGACGCAAAACTTGTAAGAGACGAAAGGGGCTGGCATGTGATTGGGGACACAACGGAGGGCGCGCTTCTCGTGGCTGCAGAGAAGATAGGCTTTGACCTTGAGGGGGAACTTGAGAGGATGCCCAGGATAATTGAGCTCCCCTTTGATTCAAAGAGAAAGTCAATGACATCCATCCATGAAAAATCAGGTAAAAGAGTGGCCTACGTCAAGGGTGCCCCCAAGAAGATAATAGATTTATCAGAGAGGATATCAGTGGATGGAATACCCAGACCACTGGATGATGATGAAAAAAGGAACATCATAGATATACATGACAGAATGGCTTCTGAGGGCCTCAGAGTACTTGCATTCGCTTACAGAGAACTTCCAGAGGACCTCGAGGATTACACGCCGGAGAACGTTGAAAGGGAACTGACACTGGTCGGAATGGCTGCAATGTATGACCCGCCCAGGGAGGGTGTGAAGGAGGCTGTGAGGCAGTGCAGAACTGCAGGTATAAGGATAATAATGATAACAGGGGATTATGGTCTCACCGCCGCAGCAATAGCAGCTGAACTTGGAATAATAGAGGGCGACAGCTACAGGGTGATAAAGGGAAAGGAACTGGATGAAATGGGAGACCCAGAACTTCTAAGGATACTCTCTGAGGAGGAGAACATAATATTTGCAAGGGCAGTCCCTGAACACAAGATGAGGATAGCCTCCGTTCTTGAGGATGCCGAGGAGATAGTTGCAATGACAGGCGATGGGGTGAATGATGCCCCGGCCCTCAGAAAGGCTGATATTGGCGTTGCAATGGGTAGCGACACCGACGTTGCAAAGGAGGCCGCTGACATAGTACTCGCAGATGACAACTTTGCAAGCATTGTAACTGCGGTGAGGGAGGGCAGGACGGTATATGAGAACATAAGGAAATTCATAACCTACATATTTTCACATGAAACCGCAGAGATAGTCCCATTCATCCTCATGGTGCTCTTCGGGATACCCCTCCCCATAACAATAATGCAGATACTTGCAATAGACCTTGGTACCGATACGCTGCCTGCCCTTGCCCTGGGAAGATCCCCACCTGAATCCGATGTGATGCAGAGGCCACCAAGACCGGTCAGGGAGAGACTACTTAACCTTGAGGTCCTCCTCAGGGGGTACCTCTTCACGGGATCCATTGAGGCATTCCTTGTGATGATGGCATACTTCCTTGTGCTCTCAGCTGGAGGATGGGTGCCAGGTCAGAGCCTCCCGGCGGATGACCCCCTATACATGAGGGCCACCACTGTGGTCTTTGCAGGTATAGTGATGGCCCAGATGGGCAATCTCCTCTCATCACAGACCACCCGCTCCTCAGCACTGAAGGTGGGGCTTCTGAGGAACAGGTGGATACCTGCGGGCATGATATTCGCCATCATCGTGATGCTGATGGTCATATATCTGCCCCCATTGCAGCCGGTTTTCGGAACACAGCCACTGAAACCGGTTGAATGGCTGATGATCATCCTTTTCGCGCCACTGGTTTTTCTTACAGATGAGGCGAGGAAGTCAATCCAGAGGAGGCTGAGATGATCAGATATTTTTCTCAGAGATGAGACCGGAAACTTAATCCTGAGCTGACCAGACTATTTCAGAAATTTTTTAATAATGCAAATTAGAAATGTATCCCAGAGGAGGTGCCTGAATGAGATGGATTGCACTTATGCTTTTGATGGTATTTCTTGCCGGCGCCCTTGAAGCATGCGCTGCACAGGACTTAGATTCCGTGAAACCCACAATCAAGGGTAAGGGAGGATTCAGTGGATTTAAGGGTTCATCAAAGAAGCTCAAAACCGATCTTGACGATGATGATGACGATGAGGGGGGCTCTGGCGGCTGGTGGCTTCTTGCAGCTATTGTGATTGTCCTGATTGTTGCCGTGGTCCTGGCATACATATTCTTCACAAGGCGCGGATCCCCATAACCGGGCAGGGTAATGGAAATGGTGCTCATAATTGAGATAATAAGGAAACACCTCCCCCGGGTTATGAGGGTCCCTGCTGCACGGATATTCCTCCTTGCAGTGGTGGTCATCGCCTACGGAACTCTCGGATTCCACTTCATTGAAGGTGAATCATGGACGGTATCATTCTACTGGACCTTCGTGACCATAGGGACCGTGGGCTACGGGGACTACAGTCCCTCAACACCACTGGGGATGTACTTCACCGTGACCCTCATAGTCCTGGGTATAGGGACATTTGCCATTGCAGTTGAAACACTGCTTGAACTCCTGATAAAGAGACAGCAGATGAGGCTTATGGGGCTGATAGACGTGGTTAAATCAAAACATGTGGTTATATGTGGCTGGAGTGAGAGCACACTCGAGTGCCTGAGGGAGCTGGGCGGAAGCGAGGTCTTTGTGCTCGCTGAGGATGAGGGTGTCAGGAAGACGGTCCTCAAGAATGGTGCCAACTTTGTACATGGAGACCCAACAAGGATATCTGACCTTGAAAAGGCCAATGTAAGGGGTGCAAGGGCGGTTATAGTGGACATGGGGTCTGATTCAGAGACCATACACTGCATACTGGGGATAAGGAAAATCGACTCCAATGTGAGGATAATAGCCGAGGCCGAACGCTATGAGAACATCGAGCAGATCAGGATGGCCGGGGCCGACCAGGTCATCTCGCCATTTGTTATATCTGGTAGGCTTATGTCAAAAAGCATTGATGATGGCTATGAGGCCATGTTTGTACAGGACGTCCTTGCAGAGGGATCCACAAGGAGGATGGTTGAAGTCCCGGTGCCCCCAAAAAGTCCCATTGAGGGCATTTCAGTCCTTGATGCAGACATCCATGAGAGGACAGGTGTGATAGTAATTGGTGTGGGACGGGGCGACGAACTCATAATAGACCCACCCAGGGATTACGTATTCCAGAAAGGCGATATAATTCTGGGGATAGGGAAAACCCATGAGATAGATCGCCTGATTGAATACATAGGCTCATGATCACAGGACTTATGGCCATATAAGGGGGATCCGCCTTACGGGCTCAACAAGCACAGAACAGTCAAGAACAGTGCGGAAGGAATATGCTATCACATTCACACCTTTATCATGGGCTTCTTTAAGCGCATATGAGAATTCAGGGTCCATTTCAATATTTGGAGAGAAAAAACGTGCATTCTCACCAAAAACCAGGAAAAGAACGCTGCTATTATAGCCCATGGAGAGTGCAGATGCAAGCTCCTCAACATGCCGCCTTCCCCTCAGTGTGGGGGCATCAGGGAAGAGTGCCACCTCACCATTTACAAGGGTACAGCCCTTAACCTCAACAAGCATTTCTTCAGACTCTGATGCCAGAAGAAAGTCAATTCTGCTTCTCCCGAATCTGTACTCCCTTTTCTTCACCGCGAAACCATGAAATTCTTCAATAAGGCCTGATTTTATAAGGCTGGCGGCGATGTCACTGTGGAAACCGGAATTCACAAGGACCCATTCATCCCCCCTTCTGAGTGCTATGACATCAAATTCGGTTTTCCTTTCCTTTCCAGCGGCTTTCCTAATTAGGACCTCATTTCCAGGTATAAGGAGCTCCTTGAGCCTACCAGGATCCTTAAGGTGGGCCAGCTTCCTTTCACCACCAACATCAACAGCCATGGTGAACCTGTTGGGTCTTTCAAGGTATATTCCCATCAGAGGGTTATCTATGATCATGGTAACCATCCTTATATACTAATTTGACTTAAATGAATATCAATCAGTCCATGGATATGAACTATGAGGGAACCTGAGCTGATGGATATCAATCAGTCCATATGAACTGTGGGGTGAGAGAACCCGCTGTGGTGATGGATATCAATCAGTCCATGGATATGAACTATGAGGTGAGAGAACTTGCATCCAAGACCCAGCCCAATAGCAGCATCACTCTACACACTCAGAGACCTAGATGCTGACGTTATAATTCTCCACGGCCCCCATGGGTGCTGCTTCAGGACAGGAAGGCTCCTTGAAACCGATGGGGTGAGGGTGCTGACCACTGCAATGTCAGAGCAGGACTTCATATTCGGGGCCTCGGATAAACTGGCAGAGACACTCAGAAAGGCCTATGAGATGTTTTCACCTGAACTTGTGGGTGTTGTTGGAACCTGCGCCAGCATGATAATAGGCGAGGACCTCAGGGAGGCGGTCCAGAGGGCAGGTATACCTGCACAGGTTCTAACGGTTGAATCCCATGGAGGATTCGGTGAGGGTGACAACACCGAGGGGGCCATAATAGTCCTTGAAGCGGCTGCAGAGCAGGGAATAATACCCATGGAGGAGGCCGAGAGGCAGATAGAGATGCTCAAACTTGCAACTGAGATTGAGAAGACAAGGGGAATGGCACAGGGTGAGTACATACGCCCCTCCTATGGTGATGACAAGGATGAGGTGGCATTAAGGGTCCTTGAGGCAATAAAAAATGGTGAAAGAGTTGCATTTGTACTTAACGCCAAGAAGGAGACATCATACCTATTTTCAGATCCCCTGACACTCCCGTTTAACTCAGTAAACCCTGATAACCCTCCTCTTATAATCGCAAATCTCGACAGAAACACAGGTCTTCCAAGGATACGCAGACATGCAGAGAACATACTAGTGAAAATAGAGGAGGCAGGCAACCGTGTTGATTACATAACAGGGGGTCTCGACGAATACCCTGTAACAGGTAAAAGGGCAGCGGAGATACTGGAGGATGAGAAAATAGAATTTGCAGTCGTATCAGGTGTCCCCCATGCCCTGCCTGTTGAGGAGCTGGAACTTGAATCCGTCGCCGTTACAGACGGGCCGAGACTTGTTGAACCACTCAGAAAGTTAGGATACACCCATGTGGTGGCTGAACTGGATGCACATGCAAGGACCCTGGGACAGAGCACCACCGTTGCATCAGACTTTGGAGATGCCCTGAGGAGAAACATTGAGAAGGTGATTTAATTGGCCGAAACCGTTGGAATGATACTCTGCGGTGGATTTGGAAAGAGACTGAGACCTTTAACAGAAAAAATACCCAAACCACTCATAGAAATAAAAGAGGGCTATACTATCCTGGATAAACAGCTATTCGACCTCAAAAATGCAGGTATAAGGAAAACATACCTCCTTACGGGATTCCTTGGGGATAAAATAGAGGAGAGATATGGTGATGAGTACAAGGGCCTCAGACTGGAATATGTAAGGGAGGAGAAACCCCTGGGAACACTCAACGCAATAAGGCTGGGCATGGAGGCCATCGATGGAGATAAACAGTGCATAATACGTAACGGGGATGTGGTGGCAGACCTGAACATAAAGAAGATGATACACCTGGGGGAGATGTCAGATTACCCCCTCACAATCTTCATAACCAAGATGCAGTCACCCTACGGTATAGTGGAACTCAGCGGGGACAAGATAATCAGCTTCAGGGAGAAACCACTCCTTGACTATTACATAAATGCAGGTGTGTACTTCTCCAGGGGGCAGCTGGACTTCGGGGACTTCGAGTCAGGTGATATTGAGAAAACACTCTTCCCGCTCATGGCAAGTGAAAACAAACTCGGCTACTACAGGGAGGACGGACTCTTCTGGATGGCAATAGACACATCCAAGGAGCTGGAGGAGATACGCAAGGAGTACCGTAACAGGGAGGACAAGCCCTGGGGCTATGAGAAGGTCCTAATAGACACAGAGAAGTACCTCACAAAGGAGCTATTCATAAGGGAGGGCTACAGGACCTCCTTCCACTACCATGAGAAGAAGGATGAGACCATGTACATAATATCAGGCTCAGGGTACATTGAATTCGAGGACAGGAAGGAGTACTTCAGCAAGAACGACACCATCAGAATTGAGCCCGGTGAGAGACACTCAATCGTGGCAATGGAGAATACTATACTCCATGAGGTATCAACGCCACACCTCAATGACACCGTCAGGGTGAAGGACTACTATACCAGGTGATCCATTGATAGCCATCATAGATTATGGGAGCGGGAACCTCCGTAGCATCTCAAACGCCTTCAGAAAGATAGGTGCCGATGTTCAGGTAACATCCAGCCCGGAATCCCTAAATGACTCAGATGCCCTTGTGCTTCCAGGGGTCGGGGCCTTTGGAAGTGCAATGAATAAACTTGAGAATTTAAGGGACACAATAATCAGGAACATAGAGGAGGGCAAACCCTTCCTGGGCATATGCCTGGGACTCCAGGTTCTCCTATCCGAGAGCCAGGAATCACCTGGCGTCAGGGGACTTGATGTCATACCAGGTAGGGTGGTGAGGATACCCCCCGGAAACAAGGTCCCCCATATGGGCTGGAACCAGCTGGTCCCCAGGAGGGACTCCCCACTCCTTGATGGCGTGGAGGATGAGTACTTCTACTTTGTCCACTCATACCATGCAGAACCGGCAGAGGACGTTGTGGCGGCAACAACCGAGTATGGTATTGAGATGACAGCGGCCATTGAGGCAGGTAACGTATATGCAACCCAGTTCCACCCTGAAAAGAGCGGTGAGGTGGGACTGGATATCCTGAGAAACTTCAGGAAAATAATCAGGCGGTGAGTTTTCAATGGATATAGAGGGATTTGTAAGGCGCAACATAGACCAAATGGACGAGGAATCCCTGAGAAGCATCCTGGCAGAGAGGATACGGGAATTCAAGGATATCGACATCGAGAGGTCCCTGAGGATGGCCGATGCGGTGGTATATGAGGTGAGAAATACACTGGGGACGGATGTTCTGGACGATGGCTTGAGGGAGATAATATCATATCCCGCTGCAGGTGTTGGCATGGGCGAGATGGGCGTGGGATCCCGGGGAGAGGGAGACTTCTTTGTCCACAGGAAAATCGCGGAGATCGTATCAAGCACAGAAACCGGGGCATTCATAAATCCTGAGGCCCAGGATGATGGTGGTGTTGTAAGGACAGACACCGCTAATGGGGAGGTCTACATAACAACTGCCGTTGACGGCATCCACTCGAGGCTCAGCGAGTACCCCTTCCTGGGGGGGTTCCATGTTACAAGGGCAGCCCTGAGGGATGTCTGCGTCATGGGCTCCAGTCCAGTTGCACTCATAAGCGACCTCCACCTTGCAGATGATGGGGATGTTGGCAAACTCTTTGACTTCACAGCGGGTGTCGCGGCGGTTTCTGAACTGGTTGATGTACCCGTGGTTGCAGGGAGCACATTGAGGGTTGGTGGTGACATGGTCCTCGGTGACAGACTCGTGAGTGCGGTGGGTGCCATTGGGGTTTCAGGGACACCCCCAACAGCAAGGAAGAGGGCCGAGCCAGGGGACGTTATACTCCTTACAGAGGGCTCAGGTGGGGGTACCATTACAACAGCCGCCATATACCATGGACTCTTTGATGTTGTATGGGAGACCCTTGATGTGAACTTCATAAGGGCATCCGGGGCCATAATGGAGGCAGGGCTCCTTGAAGTGATCCATGCAATGACCGACGTCACAAATGGCGGGCTCAGAGGCGATGCCCATGAGATATCATCAACCACCGGGGTGGGCCTTGAATTCGATGCCGAGGCTGTGAGGTCAATGGTAAACCCAAGGGTACTTGAAATGCTTGAGGACCTTGAAATTGACCCCCTCGGCGTATCCATTGATTCACTAATGATAATAGCGCCTGAGGATGCCGCCCATGATGTAATGAGGGCAGTTGAAGGTGCAGGTGTCCCCATAGCTGAGGTGGGGAGGGTCACTGACTCAGGTGTTCCCCTCCTCATAAGGGATGGTGAGATGGAGGAGCTCAGACCCCTCTTCCGTGAGGCCGCCTACACACAGATAAAGAAGATGGTTGGTGATGAAACACCCCATGACTTTGAGGAGATGAAGAGGAAGGTTGAGGAGGCAGCAAGGAGAGCCATAGAGAAAAAGGACATGGTTGTTAAACTCATAGGGAAGTGAATGGTGTCCATATGGATGATGGGGGCTACATATCAAGCCTGGATGCGGTCCTTGGACTTGCGGTGGTCTTCATACTTACAGCATCAGTTATCAACACCCACATGGCTCCTGTGGCTGACACCATGGGAGCTTCAGATGTCCTCGATACGATGGCATCCTACCCTGCAGATAAACCATTACTCGAGGAACTTGCAGAGTCCCCTAATTCCACACTGGCATCAGGATTCCTCAACATGACCCTTGAGGGGATGAACTACAACCTGACCATGGATAACGGTTCAGGAGAGGTTACAGTTGCCTCCCGCGGTTCAATGGGTGATGCGGAAAACATAGATACCGCTGTGGCCTGCCGGGGCACTGTGATCTTCAGGCTTTATGTGTGGAGGTGACTGCTGGCATGGAAAAATATTAATAGGTGATCACCACAACCTCATTATTGACCTAATTTTGCCCTGATAGTGTAGCGGATATCACGTAGGACTGCGGATCCTATTACCCGGGTTCAAGTCCCGGTCAGGGCATTTATTTTCAGTTTTAAAGGGATTTATGGGCCTTCAAATTTTCTCATCATAAATTCTGATGGCCGCTGACACTTTGACTGCGGTATGACTTCCCAATGATTCATCATCATGCACCCCATTAAAACTTTATCCCATGCACTCCAATCTATAACTGGAGGTGTGGTTGTCATGGGGAACTACTTCAACCCTGAAATAGAGACCATGGAACGGGAGGACCTGGACGCCCTCATAGAGGAGAGGATAAGATATACCGTGAACTATGCCTATGAGAACTCCCCATTCTACAATAAATGGTTCAGGAAAAACAGTATCAGACCCTCAGATATAAGGAGCCATGAGGACCTAAGGGAGCTCCCGATAATAACCGGTGAAACCGTTAGGGAAAACCAGCCCCCTGAAAGGGATGACTTCGAATTCAGATGCGCCCCATGGGAGGACATATACACCATACATGAGACCAGCGGTACCAGTGGAAGGCCGAAATCCTTCTTCCTAACATGGGGGGACTGGCAGAGGTACGCGGAGAAGTACGCAAGGTCATTCGTATCCCAGGGATTTGAGAGGGGTGACAGGGTTGTGGTCTGCGCCTCCTATGGCATGAATGTGGGTGCAAATACCATGACCCTGGCAGCACAGAAGATAGGGATGACCATAATCCCCGAGGGTAAATGCACCTTTCCTGTGAGGATAATGGAGAGCTACCGTCCCACAGGTATAGTTGCAAGCATATTCAAGCTATTGAGGCTCGCGAGGCGCATGAAGGAACAGGGACTTGACCCCAGGGATTCAAGTATAAGGAGACTGGTTGCAGGCGGTGAAAGCTTCGCACCCGAATCAAGGGATTATGTGGAGGAAATATGGGGCGTGGAAGTCTACAATACCTATGGAAGCACCGAGGGGACCATGTGCGGAGAATGCCATATCAAGGAGGGTCTGCATGTCCCTGAGGACCTGGTGCACCTGGACGTTTATGATCCAACAATGAGGGACTTCGTTGAGGATGGTGAGTGCGGCAGAATAGTCCTCACAACGCTCCTGCCTGTCGGTGAGAAAACAGGAACCCTCCTCCTCAACTATGACACCGAGGACACCACAGTTGTAATCTCAAGGGAGAAGTGCAAATGTGGAAGGACCCATATGAGGATAATGAACCCTGAAAGGGAGGCTGAGACCTTCTGGGTGGCAGGACACCCCTTCAACAGGGTCGACGTTGAGGCCGCGGTGTTCCAGAGGGAGAACATGGATTATCTAACAGGTGAATACGAGGCCTTCCTCTATGGAGACGAGGATGAGGGGCCAATAACAATGAGGGTGTCGCTGGAGTGTGAGGACCCTGAAAACTGTGCCACGGATATAATAAGGGAGAACTTTATAAGGGCATTCTTCAAATATAAGAGAGACCTCTATGAGGCATATACAGAGGGCATTTTTGAGATACTGTTCAACTTCACAGGACCCGGGGAGCTTGAATTCTACAGGGTCAAGGGAAGACCAAAACGCATAGTTGATAGAAGATAAAGCCGTATACCTAGAGGTTAACAGTTCAGTCTCCAGCTTTGAGGTACAATCATGCTTAATGCAGAAACCTACATCACATCAACAGAGGGAATCGGCGGAAGGATCAGGGTACATAACAGGGACTTCCAGGTTGAGGAATTACCACTAATCAAGCCAAGCGGAAGCGGACCCAACACATGGATATGGCTGGAGAAGGAGGGTAGAACAACCCTGGACGTCCTCCTGGACATCGCAAGGGAACTGCACCTGGACCGGAGGAGAATGGGATTCGCAGGGATGAAGGACAGGAACGCAGTCACCAGGCAGTGGATATGCGTCAGCAATACAGACCCTGAAGATGTTAAGGCAATAGAGGACCGGATCAGGAATGTCAGGTTTCTGAAGGTCACATCCAATGAAAAAAAGCTCAGGATGGGCCAGTTAAGGGGTAACAGATTTAAGATTCTCATAAGGGACCCTGAAGCTGATGAGCCCCTTGAAAAGACCAGGGAGGCCCTGGATGAGCTCCGGGAGAAGGGTGTTCCAAACTATTATGGATGGCAGCGATTCGGAAGCCCCAGGGCAATCACACACCTCGTTGGCAGGGCACTGGTGCATGGTGATGTGAAGGGGGCAGTGGACACCTACATTGGAAACCCAATTGAGGGGGAATCCGAGCTAGTATCAGAGGCAAGGCGGGCATATGATATGGGGGACCTTGAGGGTGCATATGAACTCATGCCTGCCTCACTGAGGTATGAGAGGATGATGCTCAGGGTCCTCATCAGGGACCTCAGAAAGGGAGAACTCTCCCAAAGGTCCTATATAACCGCGGTACACGCACTCCCGAAGCCCCTCAAGAGGATGTTCGTCCATGCATATCAGTCCTACCTTTTCAACCGGGCGGTCAGTGAGAGGGTGGCTCTTGGCATAAACAGCTACGTGGAGGGTGACATCATCATAGACAATGAGCAGCACATAATCCATGACCCGGATCCAGGGGAGGTTGAGGAGATGATCCTCAATTTTGAGGCACACCCAACAGCGCCACTCTACGGTAGTAAGGTGCCACTGGCAGATGGAAAGCCCGGGGAGATTGAGAGGAGGATACTCCAGGAGGAGGGTGTTTCACTCGCGGACTTCAACTCCATAGAGGTTCCTAAGCTTGGGAGTCATGGTATGAGGAGGGCCATAAGGTTCAGAATATGGGATGTTTCGGCCAGCAGCGGCCCTGAAGGAATCACAGTTGAATTTTCAATACCGAAGGGATGCTATGCAACCTCTGTTTTAAGGGAGATAATGAAGAAGGACGTTGTCTGAACTGTTAGATCTTATGGAGATGGTTACTTTGGAGATCAGCTGCAGAATCATTTCAAGGGGAAGGGGAAAGGGTCCCGTGATAATTTCAGATAAGCCTCTGAGTTTCCTTGGAGGTGTTGACCCCCAGACCGGTACCGTTATTGACCCCAGGCACCCACTGCATGGGAGAAAGATGAGCGGAAAGGTCCTTGTGATACCCGGCGGTAAGGGTTCAACGGTTGGATCCTATGTCATATTCCAGATGTCAAAGAACGGCACCGCACCAGCGGCCATAATATGTTCAAATGCAGAGCCAATAATTGCAACTGGAGCCATAATGGCAGGCATACCCATGGTTGACAGGCCAGATGCGGATCTCTCCGACATCCTAAAGGATTCAGTGGAGGTTGAGGTGGACGCGGTGGAGGGAAAAATCAGGATCTAGTTTTTCCACAATAACAGCCTTAAGAACAGCTGTAAATCAGGGCAATGAGAAAATCAGGGTCTGGGCGCCCCATCCACCAGGGGGTCATGATTCAGTGGCGGATCTCAGGACGCTACCTGCAGCCCCACCGAGTATCCCGAGACTCACATCACCAGCAAGGGCATAGAGGAGTATTGAGAGGATGGCTGCATTCATTGATCCAGTTTTAAGGTAAACAATCAGGATGTTTATCAACCCCACACCAGCCCCCATTATGGCCCCATTGAGGGCACCACCGGGATATTCACCATCTGCAATGTAACCACATGCCACTGCCGCCACGATTATTGATAGTATACCTGTGAATGATGGAATCACGAATCTGAATACGGGTCCAAGGACTGCTGTGAGTATTATACCTGCAGCAACTGCCTTACAGCTGAATCTCAATTCCATTGCTGATCACCCAGAGATAATAAATTTGCAGCCATATATAATCTTTGGCATGAGAGGATGATACAGATCCTCTCTGCTATTCAATGACCTGGAGGCCATTAAATGGGCAGGAAATACTTCTCGATTTTCCTTGTGGTGTGGACAGCAGTATTTATAGTTGCAGGTTCAGTGCCTCATCTCAGATTTAAACTCATAGCGGGTCTTCTGATATTCCTCTTCATTTCAGGATTTGCTCAGAGGTCCCCTAAAAAAGAGGCACTGTATCTTGCAGCGGTACTCTACCCTCCAGCTGAGCTTGCACTGAAGTCTTCAGTGACCCTCATTGACCCTGTGGCAGTTAACATGGCTGAACACTTCATTGCAGGGTCCCTGGCTGTCCTTGCAGCATCCACGGTTTTTGATGATACACTTGAGAGGCTGGATGGGTGGGATGAACTTGCATTCATGGTGTCAGCAGCGGTTCTCTTCTGTCTCCTATATGAGATTACAGGCTATGCGGTCTACTATGAGCCATCCGCCATCCTCTACTCTGATACCATGAGGGATCTTTCCATGAACATTGCAGGGGCAGTGATGGCAGCATCCATCATTACATGGTATGGTATCAGGTCAGGGGACTGATGGTGGCACAGGCGGCTCTGAACTGTTGTTTACGGGAGGAGCACCACCCCCCTCGGTTTCCCCGGTATCGGTATTATTCCGAACCTCACCGGTATCCTGTGCAGAGTTCAGGTTGCTCCTCTGGAAGTATGACCTGTAGATTACAAGCGCCAGGATCGCAACCACTATTATGGCCCCAAATAGAAGTATGTATTCTGATGATGACTGTCCTGCCTCATCTTCAATCAATATAATACACCTATATTGTTGGGTTGGGTTCAACAGGTGGAACCACAGGCGGTTTTATGGGTTTACCTGGTGGTTTTATGGGTTCTGGTTCGGGAACAGGACCAGGGGATGTTGAATTATTTGCACTCCCATTAGCGGCATCCGAGCCATTGATGTTGCTTCTCACATTCTGGATGTCCTGTGCAGAGTTCAGGTTGCTCCTCTGGAAGTATGACCTGTAAATCAGTATCGCCGCAATTGAAATAACGATCACACCCCCAAAGAGGAGGATGTACTCGGCTGCGCCCTGCCCTTCTTCATCGCCAACTAATGATGCAAGACCCATAACATCACCCACTGTCATATAATTATAGGTTACAATCAAAATATATAATTTTCTTGAGGTTCATATTATTCTAACAGGTGTTTCAATGAGGTTCGCGGTAAAGGGGGAACTTGTAGACCTTGAATCAGGAGATCATGAGAGAAGATACATTCTGATAGATAAAGGAAAAATAAAGTCTGTTGAGAGGCACATAAAGGGTATTGATGTGGTTGACGCCTCAGACAGATTCATTCTACCAGGCTTCATAGACCTCCATGTGCATATCATGGAGGATGGATTCAGGGTGGAGAGCAAACTTGAAGATCCCCTCTCACTCTACTTCTACAGGGCACTTGAAAACATGAGTAAAACACTCCATGCGGGTGTTACAACGGTAAGGGATGCGGGGCTGGCTGATATGGGTGTCAGAATGGCCTCTGAAACCCACATGATCCAGTCACCCCGCATGCAGATAAGTGTCACACCCCTATCAGTGACCGGAGGACACTTTGACTTCCACACCCGCTCGGGACTGAACATTGAGAGAATATACCCTGGTCTGCCATCAGGTATCTGTGATGGCATCCCTGAGGTGCGCAGGAAGACCCGGGAGGTCCTTAGGGCAGGTGCAGATGTTGTGAAGGTCATGGCAACTGGGGGTGTTATGAGCAGCACGGATTCCCCATTGGATACACAGTTCACGGTTAAAGAACTTGCTGCAGTGGTGGAGGAGGCATCATTCAGAGGTAAAAGGGTTATGGTCCATGCACATGGACTCCAGGGCATAAAAAACTCCCTTAGGGCGGGGGTGCATTCTGTTGAACATGGTACATACATCGATGGAGTAACAGCAGCTGAAATGTCTGAAAGAGGTGTCTACCTTGTACCAACCTTCCTTGTAACCCGCCTTAACTGCAGAAAGGCCATGCGCGGTGAACTCCCTGAATACAGCAGAAAGGACGCCATTGAAGTAGCCAGGGTGCACAGGGACAACATGGAAACAGCCTATGAAAAGGGGGTGAGGATAGTCATGGGAACCGATTCAGGGGTTATTGAACATGGCAGGAATCTCATGGAACTCTCTTATCTTACAGAAATAGGTATGGAGCCTCTGGAAGCATTGAGGGCTGGAACTGTGCATGCAGCAGAGTGCATGGGCTGGGAAGACCGTATAGGGACTCTGGATAAGGGTAAGATAGCAGATATTGTTATAACCGATGCCGATCCGGTTGAGGAGATTGAAAAACTTTCAGACTCTGAAAATATTCAGTGGGTTATACGGGATGGTGTGATCTACAGGTCCCCGTGCGACTGATGTTTGCGCGTGTTAAGGGGGTGCCTGGCCACCTCGAGGCCCGTGTCACCCACAGGCAACTGATATTCGCTTACTTTGTGGGTGTAGTGGATGAAGAGGATAACGATAAGGATAGGTGGAATGGGGTGCGCAGCATGCGCCCTCAAGATAGAGGAGTCACTTAAGAAGCTTGAAGGAGTATCTGATGCTGCGGTTAACCTTGTTGAGGGCAGGGTCTCTGTTGAGTATGATCCTGAAACTGTGGGGCTCCAATCAATGGAGGCCGCCATAGAGGAAGCAGGTTACAGTGTAATCAATGAACACCTGGCTGTTCTCATAGGGGGTATGAGCTGTGCGATGTGTGCACAGAGGATAGAATCGGCCCTGAAGGAGCTTGAGGGTGTGAGCGATGCAACAGTCAACCTTGCAGCCGGAAAGGCATACATAGCCTACAACCCATCCCTCACATCAGCAGAGGATTTCAGGAGGATCATTGAGGATCTAGGCTATGAATTCATGGGAACCGAGGGTGATGAGGAGATCCAGGAGGATCAGGGTCCAAAGTTGAAAAGGATAGCTGTGGGGTTTGGTGTTTCACTGCCGCTCATGGCAATGATGTACCTTGGTATACATCTGCCGGTAAATGAGGGCCTCTTCATGCTCCTGGTCTCTGCGGTCCCATTTGCATATGTATCCGGACCGATATTTCGCGGTGCACTGCGGGCCCTGAGATCAGGAACACTTGACATGGATGTTATGTACTCCATGGGTATAGGGGTGGCTTTCCTTTCAAGTTTACTTGGCACCGCGGGGGTTCTCCCATCGAGTTTCATGTTCTATGAGACAGCCCTGATGCTGGCATCCTTTCTGACACTTGGAAGGTACCTTGAGTCAAGAGCAAAGGGAAAGACATCAGGGGCGATAAGGAGGCTCATGGAACTCCAGCCTGACACCGCCACCATTCTCAGGGATGGAGAGGAGGTTGAGGTCAGGTCTGATGAACTGGTTGAAGGTGACGAGGTTGTTCTGAGGCCAGGTGACAGGATACCTGCCGACGGCAGGGTTCTGGATGGCGAATCATATGTCGATGAATCCATGATCACGGGGGAACCGCTCCCGATACTTAAAAACAGGGGATCGGAGGTTATCGCAGGGACCATAAACACCGATGGGGTGCTGAGATTCAGGGTTGAAAGAACAGGTGATGAGACATTCCTTTCAAGGATTATCGGGCTTGTTGATGAGGCCCAGGCATCAAAGCCACCGGTTCAGAGGATCGCCGACAGGGCGGTGTCCTATTTCATACCATCAGTCCTCATGGTTGCACTGGCAGCATTTCTATTCTGGTACCTTGTTGAGGGGGCCGGTCTTCTAATATCGGTCACAGTACTGATCTCGGTACTCGTTGTGGCCTGTCCCTGTGCCCTTGGACTTGCAACACCAACTGCGGTGACTGTTGGCATAGGAAGGGGTGCCGAGCTTGGGATACTCATAAAGAAGGGCGAGGCACTTGAGGTTGCAGGTAGAATATCCTGCGTACTATTTGATAAGACCGGCACACTTACAGAGGGGAAACCTGAAGTTACAGACATCTTTGGGGACGTGCTGGAGTATGCAGCCGCCCTTGAGGCCAGATCGAGGCACCCCATCGCAGTTGCGGTCACAGAGAGGGCCATGAGGGAGGGCCTGAAGATACCTGACGTTGAAGAGTTCAGGGCCATCCCAGGAAAGGGTCTTGAGGGTAAAATCAATTCCCACCAGGTAATTGCAGGTAACAGGGCCCTAATGGGTGAATACGGTGTTGAGATCCCGGGGGATGCTGAGAAATTAGAATCAGAGGGGAAGACAGTCGTCATGGTTGCAGTTGATGGAGAGTTTAGGGGGGCTATGGCGGTCTCTGACAGGATAAAACCCGGCGCAGCAGCCGCTGTAGGGGAACTTGAGAGGATGGGAATCAGAACAGCAATGATAACGGGGGATAACAGGAGGACGGCTGAGAAGGTGGCACGGGAGGTGGGAATCAGCACCGTCATCGCCGAGGTCCTGCCTGAGGATAAGGCATCAAGGGTATCTGAGCTCAGATCACGTGGTTTGGGAGTTGCCTTTGTGGGTGATGGTATAAATGATGCCCCCGCCCTCTCAGAGGCAGATCTTGGGATTGCACTGGGAGGAGGAACTGATGTTGCAAAGGAGGCCGGTGAGGTGGTCCTTGTTGGCGATGACCCACTTGATACCGCAGCCGCCCTTCAACTTGCAGATAAGGTCATCTCAAGGATAAAGCAGAACCTCTTCTGGGCCTTCGCCTACAACGTGATACTTATCCCTGTGGCTGCCGGTGCCCTTTACCCGCTGGGCGTGGTTTTCAGGCCAGAGTACGCCGGCCTTGCAATGGCCCTGAGCTCAGTCACTGTGGTTTCACTGTCACTCTCACTCAGGGGATACACTCCACCTGCAAGAAGGTTAAGAGAGAAGTAGGGGGAATTATGGGTTAGAGGAATACATCCAGGGAGCTCTGCCTTGACCTGTCACTCTCAAAGAGGGAGTTCACACCGTACTCCAGTATCTCTATCCTCTGCATGAGGTAGGGGTCTATGGGGTACCTTGATGCGAGGTTCTTTGATATCTCAAGGTACTTTATAACCGAGCCCTTTGAGACGGTGAGCACAAGGTTACCGCCGCACCGGCACTCCCCGCTGAGTGGTATGCGGCGGTACTTGCGGTTACACTTGGTGCACCTCACCTTCTGCCTTGAGAATGCCCTGATGTTACCCATCATATCGGGGAGGAAGTGGGACATGAGGACACCCTCAACAACAGCCCTCTGGTCCACGGCCCTTATCTTCTCTGCGAGGCTTATCTGGGATTCCACCTTCTCCTTCATGGTGGGGAGTAGCTTGTAGAGGCACACCTTGGGACCTGCATGTATGCTGGAGGTGTTATGGGAGAACATGAGTCCACTGTACTGTTCAGGCTTTCCGAGGCGCTTTTCAACGTTATCTATAACATCAAGCACATCTGTTGGTTTCGCATGTTCGAAACTTCTCTCATAGACCTCAAGGGGTATCATCTGCATGGTGTCTATGTTGTGGGATTCATCATCGATCTCCTCGGGGTCTATCCTTGTTGAGAGAACAAGGGGGGCATCCATGCTGCCCCCACGGGTGCTCGGGAGGTAGGACTTTGAGAAGTTTAGGAGGGCGTCCAGGAGGAGCATGACCGAGTCCTCGTCGCTGTCACAGTTCCTCCTCTTGGCTGAATGGAAGTAGGGGTGGGCGTAGCATGCAGAGGCCTCTGTAAATCCTATGATCCTTCCAAGAACAGCGGCAGATGTATGGGGTGCGAGACCAGCTATGAGGTGCCCCACAAGGTCATCCCTTGTTTTAACGTTGTAGAACCTTTCAAGGCCATAGAACCTTTCAAGGAGATCATCAACAAAACCCGCAACCCTTACAAGGTAATCGGCGCAGTTCTCTGATATGACCACGTCCTGGACCTTGAGTTCAAGTATCTGGTCGTCCCTCTCAAGTTCCTCCCCGTAGCAGTCGTGGGTGTATCCGAGCTCGCGCAGTTTACTGACAGGGACACCAACCTCCCTGGGGGTGAAGTGTGTCAGGGGAAGATCGGTGGAGTCATGGCGGATTGTCGCATCCTTGAATGTGTATACGTCATTCTTGGCCCTCAGTATACCCTTCTCAAGGGGTTCAGGGAATTTATCAGAGGATATCATACCCTCAACACCCTTTATCTCATCCATCTTACGGACGGATACATTTTCACCGGCCCTTTTAAGGAGGGATGCAAGGTTGATCTTCCTCTTCCCGGGTTCACCTATCACTGTCCTCGAACCACAGCTGGGGCATATGGACTGCATTGAACTGACCCTGCATGATGGACAGGTGGCCCTTCCCACCTCAACCACAATGGAGCCCCTCTTTGCTGCATCGGGTATGTTACGCCGGCTTCCACCATACTTTCCTATGGGGAAGAGTACATGGGGCGCGGGCCTCATCTTGCGCTCCTTGGTTTTCTCTGGCCGGCCAACACGTGTACCTATGTAGGTGGGGGCCTTCTTCATTATCCTGACACCTGAAACCCTGTTAATGGCCTCCAGAGTGTCATCTGAATCTTCAAGGGGCCCCTTGAGGGTGTTGAGGAGTGCGAAGGCGTCATCGTATCCAATGATAACCCCTGACTTCTCCTGCCTGTGGGGAACGCCAAGGATCTCCAGTATTCGCTTCTCGGGTTTAAGGTCCAGGAACAGTTCATCCTCTAATCTGCCGGTGTTCAACCATTCCCTGAGCCTGTTGAGTTCATCGACAGTCACGTCATGGTAGAAGTAGGTGTAGCGGGGATGGAGGGGCACACCGTACTCCTCTGAAATCCTGAAGGCCTCCTCAGCCCCCACCCTGAGATCATTCCAGCTGTACCTGTGGTGGGCGAGGTTCAGGGGGTCGCTCTCAGGGTAATCCTCTGATGAGAGCAGGGTCTGGATCCACCATTCCTCACACCAGCCTGCGGGCATGAGGACGTGGTTGTTTCTGAGGAACTCCCCGAAGGCAACCAGCATGTCCCCCAGGAATAGTATCTCCTCAACATCGGATCTCACCCGCCTGGCGGTTTCAACATCCTCAACCCTGATGACGTCACCGTTCCTGAGTTTAACTATGGGGCCCTCTATTGTGTCCACAGGGACAACGCAGTTTCCCTTACCTGGCCTTTCAATTTTCATCTGGGTCCCCACAGCCAGGAACTCCAGCAGCTCCATGGTGGCGGGGTGAACTCCCATGGCCGCAAGCCCCGTGTTCCGTGATCTCCCATACCTTAACCTGAATGCCCCCTTCCTTGAGGGGTAAGCCAGAACGGGCCTGCCGCCGATTATATCCTCCACGTATTTGCTGTCGGCCTTCACAACAACCTTATCCTCACCCCCATCCTTCTTGGGAGCCTTTGAGAATTTCTCAAGCCAGTCCCAACCCTCCAGTTTCAGCTGCCTGGCGTATTTGAGGACCTTTGGGGCCTTCTGTATCACCCCCTCAACCATGGCGAGGAGGGCCCCGCCGCGTATGTTGTTCGTCTCAACCCTCTCAAGGTCCCTGTGGGATACCTCCACCTTGTCTGTTGGCTCCCCTGTAACCTCCACAGGTATTTTGCTGGCTGCAAGGCGCACCTCATCTGGTTTGGGGCTGTACTGGAGGTTTGTAACCTCTGATTCGTATAGTTCAACCTCCTCCACGTATCTCTCTATCTCCCTATCGATGGGTTTGTATCTGTCAAGGTCTATGGCGAGGCGTATGTAATCGGCTATAAGGACTGAAAGGGCTGCTGCGGTACCCCCGGCACTCCTTATGGGCCCCGCAAAGTAGACTGCGAGGTACCTTGAACGGTCGAAGTTCTCCTTTATCCTGACCTTCGCTATACCCTCAAGGGGGGCTGCCACCACACCCTCTGTCAGTATTGCAAGGGCGGTCCTGAGGGCCTGGTCTGCAAGTCCCTCCCTTTCAGAGGGGTCATCATCAGGGACTGGCTGGGATGCTATCTCTGCCGCTATCTGGAACGCAACCTCTTCTCGTCCCCTGTCACTTTCAAGTTCCTTTATCCTCTCGGCTATACCTTCAGGGCCCACAAGTCCCTCAACACGTTCAGCAAGGTCCTTTGCCAGGAGTATCTCAGGTTTGGTGCTAACGTCAAGGCCCTTAGCCCTTGCCTTTCCTGCAATTTCATAGAGGCGTTCAGTCTCCCTTTCAAGCTCATTGAAGTAATCAATCATGGTCAATCACGCATCCAGCAGGGTGCAGTTCCTCCCTATTATCAGGTGATAAACTTAAACTTATATTATATGGTACCGTCAGAGATATAATAGATTATCTATCAGTACTCATGGTGATTTTTCATGGCAAAGAAGGATAAAAAGACACTTCCACCAAGTGGAGCAGGTCTTGTAAGGTACTTTGAAGAGGAAACGAAGGGACCGAAACTCACACCTGAACAGGTCGTTGTGATGAGCATAATACTGGCGGTATTCTGCCTTGTGCTCAGGTTCTCTGGTTGAGGAGTGTTAAAATGGCCATTCATCCTGTTGAGTTCAGGTACGGAACCCCTGAAATGAAGGCTATCTGGGAGGCCGAAAACAAGCTCCAGCGGATGCTCGATGTGGAGGCCGCCCTTGCAAGGGCAGAGGGTGAACTGGGGATCATACCAGAGGAGGCCGCAGCCGAGATCGCAAGGAAGGCCAGCACAGCTTTCGTTACCCCTGAAAGGGTTAACGAAATCGAAAGGGAGACAAAACACGACATAGCATCCATTGTGAGGGCCCTGGCAGAGCAGTGCGAGGGGGATGCAGGTGAATACGTGCACTTCGGTGCAACATCCAATGACATTGTTGACACCTCCAACTCCCTCCTCCTCAGGGAATCCATAGGGGTTCTGAGGGATAAACTGGTTGAGGTTTTAAGGGTCCTCCTGAAACTGGCAGATGAGAACAGGGACCTTGTGTGCATGGGGAGAACCCACGGCCAGCATGCCCTCCCAACAACCTATGGCATGAAATTCGCCCTGTGGGCAGATGAGATACACAGACAGATTGAGAGACTTGACGCCTGCAGGGAAAGGCTCTGCGTGGGCATGATGACCGGTGCCGTGGGTACAACAGCCGCCCTGGGCGAGGATGGCCTTGAGGTCCATGAGAGGGTATCTGAGATCCTTGGACTTGAACCGGTCCTCATATCCAACCAGGTTGTCCAGAGGGACAACCATGCAGAGTTCATAATGGTCCTTGCAAACATAGCCACCACCCTCGATAAGATAGCCCTCGAGATAAGGAACCTCCAGAGGACGGAGATAATGGAGCTGGGTGAAAAATTCGACCCTGAGAAGCAGGTCGGAAGCAGCACAATGCCTCATAAGATGAACCCCATAACAGCTGAGAGGATCTGCGGTATAGCAAGGGTTATAAGGTCCTACGTTGTGGCTGCACTCGAGAACAACCCCCTCTGGCATGAAAGGGACCTCACAAATTCATCATCTGAGAGGATAATCCTCCCTGAGGCCTGCATACTAACCGATTACATACTTAAACTGACACTTGACGTGCTCAACAACCTGGTGTTCTACCCTGAAAACATAAAAAGGAACCTTGAGCTCACAGGCGGCCTTATAATGGCCGAGAGGCTCATGGCGGAGCTCACAAGGAGGGGTATGGGTAGGCAGACCGCATACGCAGCTGTACGCCAGTGCGCCATCGAGGCAAACAGGAAGGGAATGAACCTCAAGGACGTGGTCCTTGAAAGAGAGGATATCATGGAGCACCTTACAGAGGATGACCTTGAGGAGATAATGAACCCTGAAACCTACACCGGTTCAGCCTCACGGATAGTCCAGAGGGTCCTTGAGGAGTCAGAAAACTGGCTCTGAACCATTCAAGGATTATAGGGGAATGATGGTGTTTAATACACTGAAATAAAGTTTTCATAAGTTTTATATGTTCAATAACCACATAAATATGGCCGGTGATAATATGCAGCCAAAGGAAATAAAATCTGTAAGGGTTGTCCCCTACACCATTATGAACTCATCGATAGGGGCAGTATGGGCATTCCTATTTGCCCTCCTGATCCTGATATTTGCCGGTGCAATAGGGTCAGCACTTCCAGCTGAAATGAAAGTATTGAAGGGCTTGATCACTGGAATATCAGTTGTTGGACTGGTGGTTCTCCCTGTCGGAGCGTTCCTGCTTGGCATAGTCGAATCATTCCTGAGGGCATTCATTTACAACGGCCTCACACCCCGCCTTGGCGGTATAAGGCTAAGTTTCATTGACATGGAGCAGATAGAATCATTTGACATCGTGAACACCGCTCTCATACTCTCAGCCGTCAGCGCCATCATCACATTCATATACCAGCTCCTCGTATCCCCCCTTCAGTGGGTATTCTTCAACGCAATCGTCAGCATTGCAAGGACGGTTGAACCATCAGCAGCATCAAGCATGGCGGCGGTCGGCTCTGCAACGGCACTTGGTACAGTGGTCAACATCGTCATAACACCCATAATGACCTTCATAGCGGCGTTCATAGGAACAGCCATTGTACTGCTCCTCTACAACTTCCTCTCAGGGAAGATCACAGCGATAAAACTGAAACTCACAGAGGCCGGTGAGGGCTTCATGAGTATAGACAGGATCGAGGCCATACCACTTGGACTCATCACAGGGTCAATTTCTGCAGTTATAGGCCTCATCATAGGGATCATAACATTCATAGTTTCAGCCATCGGCGGAGACTACATCACAGGGCTAATTTTACTGGTGATTGTAACCATCGGGGCATTCCTGTATGCATTCATAGTCTATGCACTTTCAGCGCTGTTCTACAATGTCCTGGCACCCAGGATAGGGGCCGTGCAGATAAGAATGGAGTAGAAACAACCCTACCTTTTTCTTTTATGCGAACAGTTTCAAAATTTAAAGGCTTTAATACTGTAATTGAGTACTTTAGAGTATCTGATGCCCGTAAAGACCATTTTTTAGCTCATTGACACTTTTTTATATGATGAGAAACATAATACTAAACATCCTGATTACTTTAAAAGGAGCTATATGGTGATCCTGTGATTGATGATTCACGTCTTCTGGCTGCCATACCAACAAAGGCAGAAACATGTGTCCTGAAAAATAATGGCATAAGGGAAAAATTCAGCCATGAAAAACTTGTAAAATCCCTCCTGAACCTGGGGGCCAGCCTATGGACCTCCGAGAATGTGGCCTCAGAGGTTGCAAGGTCAGTCTACAATGGAATAACCACAAAGGAGATAAAGATCCTGGTTTATGATGCCCTCAAGAAGGTTGATGAGGAACTGGCAGACAGGTACCTTGCAGCCAACAGGATGAGGGTGAGAACATCAAGGGACAGGATAGAGACATTTGACCAGAAAAAGATTGAGGACAACCTTGTAAGGGAGGCCGGGGCTTCTGAGGAAGTTGCAAGGGAAATCGCATCTGACGTCTGGAGGGAACTCAAGAAACTGAACGTCGAGTACCTCACAGCTCCAATGATAAGAGAGGTCGTGAACACCAAACTCATAGAACACGGCCTTGAAACCCTCCGAAGAAGGTACACACGTCTCGGTATCCCCGTCTACAACATAACAAACCTCATAGAAAACGGTTCCAGGGACAACGCCAACATGATCCACAACCCCGAAACAGTGCACAAGTACGTGGCTGATGAGGCCCTCAAGCAGTACGCGCTCCTCCACATACTCCCTTCGAGGCTTGCAGACGCCCACATGTCAGGGGACATCCACATACATGACCTCGAATTCTTCGCTGCAAGGCCCCTCAACTGTCTCCAGCATGACCTCAGGCTCTTCATAAGGCACGGGCTCCGGGTTGACGGTACAGGTGACCATACATCTGTGGCAGGACCACCAAAGCACCTGGAAACACTCATGAACCATGCAGGGGAGATAATGCTGGCATCACAGCAGAACATGTCAGGTGGCCAGGCAATGAGCCTCTGGAACGTCTTCGTGGCACCCTTCGCCTCTGGCCTTCCCTATGAAAAGATCAAACAGGCGGTCCAGATGTTCATATTCAACCTCAACATGGCCTACGCTGCAAGGGGCAGCCAGGTGCCATTCACAAGCATAAACCTTGAGTTTGGGGTCCCCGAGTTCCTTGAGGAGGAACCAGCCTACGGACCCAGGGGTGAGCACGTGGGTGTGTACGGTGACTTCGCAGAGGAGGCCAGGCTACTGACAAGGGCGTTCACAGAGGTCCTCCTTGAGGGGGACGCAGACGGCAAACCCCACCTCTTCCCCAACACCATCTACACCATAAGGCGTGAGACACTGAAGGGTGAGTTCCATGAGGAACTTGGACTGGTCCATGAACTGGCATCCAAGTACGGGACAGCCTACTTCATAAACATGCTGGCAGATTACCGGGGTGAGATGGCCAACTACATGGGCTGCAGGACAAGCCTCGCAGATAACTGGACAGGTAACTGGGAGGAGGACTGCCTCAGGACAGGTAACCTTGCCTACATAACCCTGAACCTTCCAAGGGTGGCATACCAGTCCAGGGATGACGATGAACTCTTTGAGTACCTTGATGAGTACATTGACATGGCGGTTGAGGTCCTGAGGATAAGGAGAGAACAGGCCCTGCACTGCCTGGATGACTACCACCTTCTACCATTCCTCTCCCAGGAGATAGATGGTGAGCGCTACTACAGGATAGAGAATGCCACAATGAGCTTTGGATTCACAGGACTCAATGAGATGCTGGAGTACCACCTGGGCTCAGGTATAGAGGACCCTGAATCAAACAGGTTCGGCCTCAGGGTTGTGGAGCACATAAATGAGCGCGCAGCTGAACTCAAGAAGGAGACAGGCTGGAGGTGGAGCGTGCTCCAGACACCTGCAGAGTCCACTGCCCACAGGTTCGCGATGCTCGACCATGAGCACTACCCTGAGGAGGCTGTGCTCCAGGGTACCAGTGGTGCTTACTATTACACCAATTCAAGCCACACGCCCGTGAATGCAGAGGTGGATATTGTACAGAAGATAAAGATCGAGGAGAAGTACCACCCCCTCACACCAGGCGGCCATATATTCAACGCCTGGCTCGGCGAGGCAAAACCCGACCCCGCTGCCCTTGAGGGCCTCACACGGAAAATCTGCAGGGGTAGTGACATAGGATTCTGGGCCTACAGCAACGCCCTGAGCTTCTGTCTCAGGTGCAAGACCCTCATGAGGGGGCTTCAGGATTCCTGCGCCCGATGCGGTGAAAGGGATGATGTTGAATGGTATGACCGGATCACAGGTTACGTGCAGCAGGTTGGAAGGGCCAAGTCCTCAAGTGGTGGCTGGAACAGGGGTAAACAGCAGGAACTTCTGGATAGAAGGAGAATAAACATCTGAACCTAACTGGGTCAGTTCTCTATCCAGAATTGTATTTCTCTGATTGTATTTTCTTTTAATTAATTTCTTGCAACGTTTAAAGGGTTTTTTTTAATCAATCACCTAAGTCTACCTATGCTTGTATTGGAGTCTTCCAGTGTTCTGGCATCGGCTTCGATAAAAGTAGGATCTTCCCTTCCGGGTATTTGATGCAGCAGAAATAGAAGCCATAATTGCTATAAGGTGGCGGTTTTAAGGGTAGAAAAAGGTTAAGGGTAGAAAAAGGTTAAGGGTAGAAAAAGGTTAAGGGTAGAAAAAGGTTAAG
>NZ_JAKLTD010000001.1:122830-200089 GCF_022014235.1 Methanothermobacter sp. K4 | reverse complement strand
AGGGCAGAATGGGGTTCTTATCTTGCATTTTACTAGTCCCAATTTTTTCTGTTGTTGACAAGGGGCCAGAAGTAATCCCCGTTCTTATCTTGCATTTTACTGGTCCCCACTGAACCTCACAGGCACTGTCTGGGACTCTGATGACCCTCCAAAGCCGTGGGCTATCATGGTGTGCCTGCCGGGTCCACCGGCAACCACAAGGATGACATCCTCGGGACCCCTGGTTATATGGACCATCCCATCGGTTACGAGGCCCTCATCCAGCTTCCTTCCCCCACGGTCTGCCAGGCGCACATCCACGGTTGCATTCTCATGGATGTAATTTTTAACATCCTCCCTGGACCAGCCATGGGATGCAACGGTTTCTGCATGCTCGGGGCTCATTATAACCAGTATCTCCCCGGGAACGTGACTGTTGTTGCAGCCGGCCGTCGATGCGGTGTGCACGATGGTGTCAAGGAGGTCCTCGGGGGCCCTGCTCCTGTGGTCATTCACATTGTGGGGTGCCTCAACTCCAATCACGGTCACCGTGCTCTCGTCAGCGCCGAAACCCCTCTCGACGTGCAGGGGCTCCCAGGGGCTTTCATCCTCATTCTCCGCGAAGCAGTAGCTGTACTTTGCAGGTGAACCCATTGTTGCATGGTCACCCACCCCTGGCACAGCACCTGCAATGTTGATGAGGGATAGCCTCAGGGCACGTCCAAGGGTGGCACAGGCAAGGTTACCGGGTCCAAGGCACCCCGCACCTGAATTGAAACCAAGTTCCTCTGCAGCAGGGCCGTTGACCAGGACCGCAACCGCCACGGGGTGTGTTGTGGCATTTATACCTGCAAGGTTGAATTCCTCCCGTCCGACACCCTCTATGCATGCCTCCATGAGCGGCATCATTGGGGGTATGCAGCCGGCCATCACCGCATTCACCGCCACCTTCTCAACGGTGGCGATACCCATCCTTGGGGGGAGTGTGGCTATAACGTCCCCTGGTTTCCTGGGGGTGTATCTGTAGAATTTCCTGACACGGGCCTCTGTGGGCGGTATGATGGGGAGTCCATCGGTCATCCTCTTCTCATAGAACTCCAGGCTGATCCTCTCGGGGTCGGGGTCGACCATGACCTTCATATCCTCGGGGGATGAGCTGCACAGTCTTTCATCCTCCAGGAGGTCCTCTATGAGGCATCCGCATGATTTATCGATTTTAACCAATCTATCACCTCAGATGGTCCATTATGGATGGTATTATTTTCTTAGCCTTTCCCCTTACAGCTTCGGGTTCCAGACCCGCTATGGGGTGTTCCACCTCAACTATTCGAAGACCGGGCATCCCGTTGGCCGATGCCAGCCTCCTGGCGTATTCACCGAAGCGGTCTGAGCAGATGGAGATGGTGGGGACACCCATACCCTCCAGGCGGATGGCGTCAAGGATCACCCATGTGGTGCAGGAGCCACAGTCACCAAGGGCAAGGATGCAGAGGTCAGCCAGAGCAGCCCTCTCTATCTGCTCAGCCTCTGCCGGGGCTCCTGCAGGTTTCTCTGACCAGATGAACCTGAAGCCTGTGAGCTCTGATTCTAAAGTTCTCAGTATGATATCAGCGCCTGGCTTTGTGTTGTCAAGGAGTGATATGGTCCCAGCATCACCTATACTGTTGACCGGGATCTCCTCCATGCTGGTGTCTGCCAGGGGATCCATAACCTCCCTTTCAATGACCTTCACCTTCATCTAACCATCCTCATTTCAGGCCTTCAAGCGGAGCCTTTTTGTCACGAAGTCCCTTTCAAGTGAAAGAAGGAATGATGCAGCCCTTGGACCCATCTTCTTACCTATCAGAACCTTATATATGGCCTGGAATGCCTTCTGGGGTTTAAGACCATGCTTTCTCAGTATGCTGTACATTTCGTCGTGGAGCTCCTCCGGGCTCATATCCCCTGACTCAAGGATGCCTGCAAGCTCCTCAAGGAACCTCCTCTGGGGATCTGAGAGTTCAACCTCTGGGAGTTCATCCTGGACATGGAACTTCACGAAATCCGGGGCATAAAGTTTGAGCCAGTTTTTAACATTTTCAACCCGTTCCCTCAGCTGGGTTAACTGTTCGTCTGTTAAATCCCCGAGTTCCTTATCCATGAACTCATCTGGAAGCTGCGAGTTCCTTTTGAGGATACCGTAGAGCCTTTCAAGGTCGTCCCCGGCGATCTGATAGGCAACGGTCATGAAGCGGTAGGATGGCCTCAGCGGAAGATCAGGGCAGTCTATCATTGAGACCCGGTATATCCTCTTGAGCTTCTGCTCCTCCTTCTCTGAGGCGGCCTCCTCCATACCATAGTAGATCCTCTCTGTCCGGTCGAACTGGTCCATGAGGTCAAGGAATGGCATGTCCGGGTTGAAGTCCTTGTGCTTCATTGGTTTACTCCTGAATATGAAGTAGTTGAGGCTCTCAGGGGGTCCTATCTCAAGCCACTGCCCGGGGGTAAAGAATACGCCCCTTGACTTGGACATGGCCTCCCCCCGGAGGGTTATCCACTCATAGGGGACCGGGTAGGGGGCGGGGTAATCGAATATCTCCTCTGAGATTATGCTGCTCACATCATATGAGCCGCCACTTGCGGCATGGTCCTTACCGAAGGGTTCGCAGGTGACACCGAGGATCTTCCACCTCGCGGCCCATTCAACCCTCCATGTGAGTTTACCGCGCCCTGTCTTTGTGTCCATCTCCCCACGGAATCCACAGTCACAGCGGTACCTAACGGTGTCCCCGCTGAAATCATATGCCTCTGTGGTGTTCACACGCCCGCACCTCTCACAGATGGGGTTGTAGGGGAGCCAGTCGTCCCTCAGGGGCCTTTCCCTGAACCTGTTGAATATCTCCCTTATCTCATCAGCCTTCTTTAGGGATGTTCTTATATAGTCATTGTAGACCCCTTCGGTGTACATGCGGGCCCCTGAGTGGTGCTCGACCCTTATCCTGAACCTTTCAAGGGCATCAAGGAATGGTCTCTGGAAGTGTTCCACGAAACTCTCGCAGCAGCCCTCAGGGCAGGGGATCATGGAGTAGGGCACCCCCAGGTACTTCTCGTAACTTTTGGGGAGTGGATAGGGGACCTTTCTGAGGGGGTCATGGTCGTCTGCTATCCAAACGGTCCTTGATCTGAACCCATCCTTTTTAAGTGACTTTGATATTGAGCTTGCTATGAAAACGTCGCAGGAGTTCCCTATGTGTATCGAGCCTGATATGGATGTTCCGCTTGCAACAACGTGCTCATCAACATCCCTCTCCTTAAGTTCATCGGCTATCCTTTCAATCCAGTGCTTCAAGCAGATCACCTGTAAAAAGCGTGATAGAATCAGTGCAGTAAAAAAGTGTGTGAACTTCAAAATATATTAATTCTTCTCTAAAAAATGAGTGGGGGTTCAGTCGAAGATCCTGGTATCTGCACTGTCAAGCCACTCGTTGACAATCTTAACAGCACAGTACTCACCGCACATGGTGCAGGTGTCTGGATCCTCAGGCGGACGTTCGTCCCTTATGCGCCTTGCCTCTGCAGGGCACATTGCAGCATCGAACTGGGCCTCCCAGTTGAGTTTCTTACGGGCGTTGGCCATTTCAAGGTCTTTCTCCCCACTATGGATCCCCTTGGCCATGTCACCAACGTAGGCCCCAATCCTTGTTGCAATGACCCCCTCCTTCACATCGTCTGGGTAGGGAAGTGCAAGGTGCTCTGCAGGTGTAACATAGCAGATGAAGTCCGCACCTGCAGCCGCAGATGCAGCGGCACCTATTGATGAGACTATGTGGTCATAGCCGGCCCCTATATCCGTGACTATTGGTCCCAGCATGTAGAATGGGGCCCCACGGCAGAGTTTCTTCTGGAGTATGACGTTGGCCTTTATCTCATTGAGGGGTATGTGGCCCGGGCCCTCAACTATGGTCTGGACACCGGCCTCCCTGGCCCTGTCGATGAGTTCACCTAGGACTATGAGTTCCTGGACCTGTGCACGGTCGGTTGAGTCTGCAATGGCACCGGCCCTCATTGCGTTGGCCATTGACATGACAAAGTCGTGTTCCTTGGCTATCTCAAGGATGTAATCGAAGTTCTCATAGAGGGGATTCTCCAGTCCGTTTTCAACCATCCAGGCTGATACAAAGGCACCTCCCCTGCTCACAAGGCCACCCTCACGGCCCTGCCTCTTGAGCCTCCTGAGGGTTTCCCTGTTGACACTGCAGTGGATGGCCATGAAGTCTATACCATCCTTTGCCTGCTTCTCAATGGCTTTGAACATGACGTCCTCGTCCATGTAGATCGCAGCGCCCTCCTTCCTTATGGTCTCAATGGCCGCCTGATACACCGGCACGCTTCCAACGGGTATGGGTGAAAGGTCCAGAATCCGCCTTCTTATCTCATCGAGGTCCCCTCCAACTGAGAGCTCCATGAGAGTGTCGGCCTTGTTTTCAATGGCAATGCGGGCCTTTTCCTCCTCCATTTCGAAGTCCACGATGTCGGTGGATGTACCTATGGTGGCATTGACCTTGGTCCTTAAACCCTCACCTATACCGACCGGGGCAACCTCGTCCCTGTTCAGGTTGCTGGGGATGGCTATTCTCCCACTGGCAACTCCTCTCCTTATGAATTCTGGGGTGACGTTCTCTGCCTCTGCCACCGCCTTCATTTCTTCTGTTATAACACCTTTTTTAGCTTCATCCATTTGAGTCATACAATCACCGTCTGGTTTGACCCTTTAACCCTTGCGGGTATGATTGGGATCAGCTGGAATGAGATTCATGCGCATCTTATATTGGTCCAATCCAGTTATAAAAACTATGGGGTTTTAATTTTCTTAATAAAAATTCACGGCCTCTGATGTCGGGGGATTCTTCATTTATGGGATAGGGGCGATTCATACTTTAGCTGAGATAATGATGGTCCTGTTATACTAAATTATATTGGGGGTTCATAGCCCCAGTGCGTCTTAAAGCGTCTCACAGCAGATTCAAGATCTGGAATGTTTGTCTGTGTCCCCTCCTCCTCGACTATGAAGGATGCAACCGCCGAGGCAAACCTGCCACAGTTCATGAGATCTGCACCGGCAAGGTAGGCCCTCATGAACCCTGCCCTGTAGGAGTCACCGGCCCCTGTGGGATCGGCGGCCTCCCTGGGTATTGCATCGATTTTAATGACCTCATTGGCATAGATAACACTTCCATCCCTGCCGTAGGTCTTAACCACAACATCAGGGCCAATGTCTCTGAGACCACCAATATCAACCTCCAGTCTGGAGCATATGCGGTCTATCTCGTGGTGGTTGCCGAAGAGGATGTCGCATACCCCTACAGCCCTCTCGAGCTGGGTCCTGGAGTACATGTGGAGGTCCTGTCCTGGATCGAAGGATATGATCTTCCCCAGTGACCTTGCGAATTTACCGCATCTGCAGTTAAAGGAGGGGTCTCCGGTTGCAAGGTGGACGGCCCTGGCTGATTCTATGGCCCTCCGGGGGATCTCACTCTCCCTGAAGTAACCTGCTGCACCCCAGTAGAAGTAGCTTATCTGGTTGTGATCGGCATCTGTCATCACAAAGGCGGTTGGTGTTGTCTCAGCTTTCACCACAATCATGGAACCTATATCTATGCCGCTGGCCTCAAGGAGCCTCCTGTACTCTGATCCCTCAAAGTCGCCGCCAACGGCTGATACAAGTGATGTTCTGAGCCCCAGCTTTGACCCCACCAGGGCGACGTTGGCGGCTGCTCCACCATGGAGGTTCCTCATCCTCCTTATGGCTGTTGATGAGTTGGGTTCTGGGAATTTATCAAGCTGTATTATATAGTCAAAGGCGGTATGTCCAACAGCAAGAAGGTCTCTGTCTTCATTCATGGGATCACCCTGAAAATATAAATTAACTCTGCCACGGCGACTTATAACATCATTGATTATTCGTTAAACAGATCAGTGAAGCGGTTCAAAACCCGCCTCCAAAACGGCCTCCTGGCCATCCCCCATTATGAACTCCATGAATTTCTCAACTCCTTCGCTTTCCCGGCAGACCACTGCGCTTATAACATGCCTGGTCTCATTCTTGAGGATTTCAGGGCCACTGAACTGGCTTGCACTGAGGAATGTCATGAGTTTTCTGTCATTGCTGACGATCCTGTGGGCATGGTATGGGGACCGGACCTCCCTTACAACTTCAAAGCTGATACCTGCATCTGAGAGCACCTCCCAGGCCAGCCTCTGAACCGAACCTTCAACGCCAACGAATGATGAGCCGTCAAGTTCCCTCATGGTTGCTGCATCACCACCCACCAGCACCAGGTGGTCATATGCAACCGGCACGAAGTCGAGGTCCCTCTGGTAGGCCTGCAGGGGATCGTCAAGGAAGATAATATCAAGCATGCTTCTTTCTGCAAGCTGGAAGATATCATCATCGCAGCATGAAAAGAGGGATGCCTCAACTCCGGATCTATCAATGAGGACCTCGGCAAGGTTTGATGAGACATAACCCGCAGCGACCATAAGCCTACCTGAACCACTGAGGATTTTCAGTTGGCGCAGGTAGGTTCTGAGGATCTCCATACCCTCAGGTGTGAGTTCTGATCCGGCGCCACTGCTTTTTACGAGTTTAACACCCAGGAGAGATTCCGCACGCAGAACCCTCCTGTTTAAAACCTGTGGTGTCACACCGAGTATCCTTGCAGCCTTCCTCTGGGAGAAGGTTTCCCCGATTACACGGAGGGTCTCAAGGAATCTGTGATCCATTTCATGGCCGTTGATCTTCATTCCAGGGAGGGGTTCAATATCCATGGGGACGCCTCTAATCTGAGTGAATTTCCACCCCTAACATCATCCCGCCTATAGCATGGGGGCGGCTAGGCTGGAATTATTTTTTACTCTTATATTTCATGACCCATATATTAGATTACAGGTGTTGCAATGATAATAAGAGAGGCCATCAGGGATATAGTGGATAATCTGGAGAAAATGGAAAGGGAGATTGACGCTGAAACAGTTGATAGATTCATAGACACCCTCACATCCGCAGGAAACGTCTTCGTGCTTGGACTGGGAAGATCGGGGCTTGTTGCAAAGGCCTTTGCCATGAGACTCATGCACCTGGAGATAAACGTCTTCGTGGTGGGTGAGACCATAACCCCCGCCATAAATGAGGGTGATGCGTTGATTGCAATATCAGGTTCGGGGAGGACAAGTTACATAGTCAGCGCTGCCAGGATAGCCCGGGAGAGAGGGGCCAGGGTCGTTGCCGTAACCTCACATCCAGAATCAGAACTTGGAGGGATAGCTGACCTCACCGTAACCGTGAGGGGCAGGACAAAGATCGATGGTGAGAAGAACTACATGAAGAGGCAGATACGGGGCAACCATCACTCAAGGACACCTCTGGGAACACTATTTGAGATATCAGCCCTTGTCTTTCTGGACGGCCTCATAGCTGAACTCATGCACAGGCTTGATAAGAGGGAGGAGGACCTCAACGAGAGGCACAGTGTTTTTGAATAAAATCTATGTTGTGATGCATCTGAAACGATCAGGATCAGTGGATACCCTAATCAAGTATTATCCTCTCAGGGTGGCTGTATATGTTGAACCTCCTACCCCTGACAAATCCGAGCATTGTAAGGCCAGTCCTCCTTGCGGCGTCATAGCCTGATGATGTTGGGGCGGCGTTCGATGCTATGATGGGCACCCCTGCACGCACAACCTTTATAAGCATGTCTGCGGGCATCCTACCACTGTAGACCATGAAGCTTCTGGAAAAATTGACACCGTCCATGACACCGGAGCCCAGGGCCTTATCAACCGCCACGTGCCTGCTAACATCCTCAAACACCCTGAATTCATCCCCGGTCACAAGGGCGGCAACATGTGTACCCCCAGTCATCCTCCACACGGTCGCTGACTTCACCATGCGCCTGAATGCATCGAATATGTCCTCAGCCCTCACCCTGAAGTCTGAGTCAACTGGTTCCACCATCTCAACCCTCTGCCTCCATCCACCGAAGCAGTCAGAACCCATCACAAGCTCGCGCCTTATCTCAAGGTCCTCTGATTCTATCTCAACGTCGATGAGGTTCTCTGTGATATTCATGGATATTATATCATCAACCGAGTCCACGAGTCCCTCGCCGAGAAGGTAGCCTGTTGCAAATTCCTTAAGTGCGGCGGGACTTGCAGTGAAACGCTGCTCCAGACCCCCATTTATCCTGATACGCACCTCAAGGTCATTCACGATTCTTTCAGGGACCCTCCGCATCTCATCATCCACACGGAATGCCTCAACCTCTCTGTAAAGTGACATTCATCCACCACCTATCATCTAAAAACATATATTCCCCCTGGTTTAACAGTTAAACAGATGTTTAATCATTCATCCTAATTAATATGAATGCGACACTAAAATGGATCTCACATAGGTGGAGGTTTCTGATGGATAAGAAATTGAAGAGGATATTTTCTGGTTACACAGGTCATGCCTCAGAGATCATACCTATCCTCCAGGACATCCAGGATGTTTACGGCTATCTGCCGGAGCATGCCCTGGAGGAGGTTGCTGGTTTCACAGGGGTCAGTAAAACACATGTATACGGGGTTGCCACCTTTTATGCCCAGTTCAGGTTCAAACCAAAGGGAAGAAAACACATAATGGTCTGCACCGGAACAGCGTGCCATGTAAGCGGAGCTGAACAGGTCCTGGATGCCATTGAGAGGCACCTGGGCATCGGTGAGGGGGACATCACAGAGGATATGGAGTACTCACTGGAATCCGTGGGATGCATCGGCTGCTGCTCCCTGGCCCCATGTGCCATGGTGAACGATGAGGTTGTATCACGCATAAAACCATCAAGGGTTGGCAGAATTTTCCCAAAAAAGTCTTAGAGTGTTTGAAATGTTTGAAGATATTGCAGGAAGGGCACTGGATGAATACATGTCCCTCTTCCGGGACGAACCCGTATTATTCCTGGGTTCAGCAACCTGCGGAAGATCTGCGGGGGCTCATGAAATAGAGAGAGTATTGCTTGAGAGGGCTTCTGAGCTCTCAGTTGAATGCCGCATTGTACACACCGGATGCATGGGTCTATGCTACGCCGAACCCATGGTGACTGTATTCAGGGGGAGTACCCATGGTGCCATCTATGGACCGGTGAACAGGAGACTTGCAAAGAGGATAATTCAGGAGCTCGCTGATGATGAGGAACCCTCAGCCATTGGTTATGTTAATGTGGCCTTCAGTGGTGACTCATTTGAACCCTCCTACAGCATTGACTTCATGGAGAAACAGTCAAGGAGGATACTCAGAAGATGCGGCCTCATAGACCCCGAGAACATCAACCATTACCTGGCAACAGGAGGATACAGGGGGCTCCTCAGGGCACTGGAGATGAAACCTGAGGATATCATTGAAGAGGTGAAGGATTCCGGACTCAGGGGCCGTGGAGGGGCAGGGTTTCCCACCTGGCTCAAGTGGAGCCTCTGCCGACAGGAGGAATCCGATGTGAAGCACCTGGTATGCAACGCCGACGAGGGCGACCCGGGTGCCTTCATGAACCGTTCACTTATAGAGGGGGACCCCCACTCCCTCCTTGAGGGGATACTCATAGCATCATATGCTGTGGGTGCAGAGGAGGCCTACATCTACTGCAGGGCAGAGTACCCCCTTGCCCTTGAAAGACTCAGGACCGCAATATCCGACCTCCGGGATCTTGGACTCCTTGGGGATGACATCCTTGACTCGGGCTTCAGCCTTGATATAAGGATAAAGGAGGGGGCAGGGGCATTTGTATGTGGAGAGGAGACAGCCCTCATGGCATCCATTGAGGGTAAAAGGGGGATGCCCCGTACCAGACCACCATTCCCAACAACAAACGGTCTGTGGGGCAGGCCGACGGTCATAAACAATGTGGAGACACTTGCAGCTGTTTCAATGATAATGCAGCAGGGCCCAGAGCACTTCAATTCCCTGGGGACAGAGGGGAGTCCAGGGACCAAGACCTTCTCCCTTGTGGGGGATGTGAGGAGAACCGGCCTCATAGAGGTTCCCCTGGGCACAAGCCTGAGGGAGGTTATCCATGATATTGGTGGGGGAGTAAGGGACGGTGAGCTCAAGGCCGTCCAGATAGGAGGACCATCAGGTGGATGCCTCCCGGCTGAACTTGTTGACACTGGCATAGACTATGATTCACTGACATCTGCCGGTGCAATAATGGGTTCTGGGGGACTTGTGGTTTTATCCGACCATACATGCATGGTTGAACTTGCAAGGTACTTCCTTGAGTTCACGCAGCGGGAATCATGCGGAAAGTGTGTCCCGTGCCGTGTGGGTACAAGGCAGATGCTCATGATACTCAATGATATAGTTGAGGGCTCAGGAAGAGAGGAGGACCCGGAGATTCTAAGGGACATCGCAGAAACAGTCAGGGCAGCCTCTCTCTGCGGCCTGGGCCAGACGTCCCCAAATCCGGTTCTAACCACACTCAGGTACTTTGAAAATGAATACAGGGACCATATAAACGGGAAATGCACCGCAGCAGCATGTAGCCAGCTCATGCACTACCTCATAGATTCAGAAAAATGTGACGGATGCTTGGCCTGCCTGAAGACATGTCCAGCAGACGCCATTGAAGGTTCAAAGGATGAGGTGCATGTTATAGATCAGGAGAGCTGCCTCAAGTGCGGGTCATGTCTTGACACATGTAAGAGGGATGCTGTTCTGAGGGTTCCAGGGCCATACTCCATGGCCAATCAGGACTGATAGTATGGGGACCTCCTTCTGATGGCCTCAAGGAAGAGTTCACGGAGACCCCCAAGGTCACCGGAGCTGAGGGCTTCCTTCGTGTCCACCAGGTTGTCGTTACGGAGGAGGCATGGCTTCAGCTTCCCATCTGGGGTTACCCTCAGTCTTGTGCAGTTTGCACAGAACCTCGTATTATCCATGGGCCTCACAACCTCCACCTCCCCCCCTCCGATGAAGTACTTCTTGCGGTCCTGCATGAACTTCCTTGTCATTATACGGTCAGCCATTTCTGCTAGTTCAGCCTCAATTGGGGTTATGTCGCAGTGGTATCTCTCCACTCCATTATCAGGGCAGCTGTCGGTTTTCAGCAGTTCTATTATCTGCAGCACTGCACCCTGCTGACGGCAGAACTCAAACATGTCCCATATTTCGTGGTGATTGACACCCCTCAGTATCACCATGTTTATCTTGACAGGGTCGAGGCCAGCCATAACGGCACCTTCTATTCCCGCCTTAACCCTATCAAGGTAGTCCTTCCTGGTTATGAACCTGTAGGTTTCAGGGTTGAGGGTGTCGAAGCTGACATTGACCCTGTCAAGCCCGGCATCCCTCAGGGGGACACTGAGGTCCTCAAGGAGGGTCCCGTTGGTTGTTATGGAGATATCCCTGAATCCGATACCGTCTATCCTCTCGACTATCTCAACAATATCATCCCTTAGGAGGGGCTCGCCACCAGATAGTCTTATTTTCTTCACACCAAGGTCAGAGGCCACCCTGCATATGTTCTCTATATCCCCCGGGCTCATCTCCTCGTCTGAACGCACGATTCCGTCCCGGTGGCAGTAGATACAGCTGACATTGCAGCGCCCCGTTACAGATATTCTCAGTGATACCAGCGGTCTTCTGTGGTTATCATGGACCTGCATTCTCTACCCCGATATTACTCTGGTCTTTTTATGATGAGATCAACCTTTTGATGTTTAAGGCTTTCTGTATCAAGGGCATCCACCATGCCGAGAACGGTACCTGCTATGAAGTTCTGGACGAAGGGGTTCAGGGGGACGGGTTTTCCATTTATCCTGAGGAGAACCCTATCAGGCTGGCTCTTACAGTCTTTACCGTCTGCCTCGCCCTTAACCTTTGCCTTTGCAAACTCTCTGCATGATTCAAAGCCGCACTTACCGCAGTTGAGGTCCTGAAGGAGACCGTAGCTTCTTCTTTCTATGAGTTCAATAAGGTCATCCACTTCATCAATTTTGAATGGATCAACAACCTTCAGGGTGAATTCTCCGGGTGTGGATGTTGATATGTTGGCGTACTCCATTGACTTGAAGCCCTCAACCACAAGGAAGTCGATGTCATCCAGGATCTCAAGGACACCCACAACCTCAGGGAGGTCCATCCCCCTGTCGATAAGGAAGAAGGTTTCCCTGCCAGTTCCTGCAACTATCTCTGCACCGGCCCTCCGGTGCCTGTCGGTGTCCTTACCTGGAAAATCAAATCCCCCATGGGTATGCTTGAGGGTTGCAACCCGGTAACCCGTATCCACGAGTTTCTCGACGAGTTTCTCCACGAGGGCGGTTTTGCCGGTGTCCTTGGTGCCTGTCACCCCTACTATCCTCATACTTTCACCTCTTCATAAACTTTATTTTACATGGGGATAAATTTTCACTATAAAAAATTAGCTGAAGATAACATGAAGGGGACTGTAAAATTCAGGATCGATGGAAGGGAAGTTGAGGCAGCCCGGGGGATGACTGTCCTCGAGGCAGCCCTTGCAAACGGCATCTACATACCGAACCTCTGTTTCAGAGATGGTATTGAGCCATTTGGGGGCTGCAGGCTGTGTCTGGTTGAAAACAGTGAGGGGCGGCTGGTTACGGCATGTGAAACCCCTGCAGAGGATGGTGCCGAGTTCATATCAGAGTCTGACAGGATAAACAGGATCAGAAGAACCACTCTGTCCCTGATAATCGCTGATCACAGCAGGGATTGCCTTGCATGCCCGGCATCAGGTGACTGCAGACTTCAGGAGGTCTCATCCTACCTCAACGTATCTGAAGGGGACCTTGAGAGGTTAAGGCCTGAGCTTTCAGGACTCGAAGCGGATGAATCCAACCCATTTTTCCTGAGGGACCATGATAAGTGCATTCTCTGCGGTATATGTGTCCGTGTCTGCAGGGGGGTGGGTGCAGAGGCGGTTGATTTTGCATACAGGGGCCATGACACAAGGATAGCCACCTTCATGGACAGGGATATGCTTGATTCAAGCTGTGTCTCATGCGGTGAATGCGTTGAGGCATGCCCGGTGGGCGCCCTCCTACCCAGGGCTGAGAGGCCCTCCGCTGAGGTGAGGACTGTATGCCCCTACTGCGGCGCCGGCTGCGAGATCTACCTTGGGGTGAGGGGAAACCGTATTGTGAGTTCAAGGGGCGTCCCTGATAGCCCTGTTAACCGGGGAAGGCTATGTGTGAAGGGGAGGTTCGCCCTTAAATTTGTAAACAGCCCTGAAAGACTCAAAAAACCCCTGATAAAGGTTGATGGAAAGTTTATAGAGGTGGAATGGGACGAGGCCATCTCATTTGTGGCCGAAAGGCTCTCTGAATACACCGGAAAAGAATTTGCGGCTGTGGCATCTGCCAAGTGCACCAATGAGGAGAACTATCTGCTGCAGAAGTTTACAAGGGCTGTTATGGGGTCAGGGAACATTGATCACTGCGCAAGGCTCTGCCATGCCCCCTCACTTACAGCACTTAGAATGAGTCTGGGCAGTGGTGCAATGACCAACTCCATATCTGAACTGGAGGGTGCCGGGTGTATACTGGCAGTGGGAACCAACCCAGCAGAGACACACCCTGTAACCTCCTACAGTGTAATCAGGGCCCTCAGGTCAGGTGCAAAGCTCGTTGTTGTGGATCCAAGGAAAACAAGGTTATCTGAACTTGCAGATATCCATCTACAGAACAGACCAGGATCTGACATCCCACTTTTAATGGCAATGTGCCGCTTCATACTTGAGGAGGGCCTGCATGATGGTGAATTCATAGAGTCCCGCACAGAGAAATTTGAGGAGTTCAGGGACGCTGTCATGGCCCTGGATCTTGATGAGGTGGAGAGGGTAACCGGCGTTAAACATGAGGACATAAGGAGAGCCGCAATAATGTACGCCTCCAATCCCCCGGCATCCATAATATATTCAATGGGCATCACCCAGCACGTTAATGGGACGGGTAATGTGCTTGCACTGAGCAACCTGGCGCTTCTTACAGGTAACCTTGGTATAAAATCAGGCGGTATCAACCCGCTGAGGGGCCAGAACAACGTTCAGGGGGCCTGTGATATGGGGGCGCTTCCCGACCTCCTCCCAGGGTATCAGGGCATTGATGGGGCTGCAGTGAAATTCTCTGAGAAATGGGGTTCACCCATCCCACCTGCAGGGATGACACTTCCTGAGATGTTTGATGCTGCAAGGGACGGGAAAATCAGGTGCATGTACATAATGGGTGAGAACCCACTTCTGAGTGAACCTGACATTGAAAAGACCAGGGAGGCCCTTGAAGGTCTTGAATTCCTCGTGGTACAGGATATATTCCTCACCGAGACAGCAGAACTTGCAGATGTGGTCCTGCCCGCAGCATCCTTTGCAGAGAAGGACGGCACATTCACCAACACCGAGAGAAGGGTTCAGCTTCTGAGGAAGGCACTGGATGCCCCCGGGGATGCACTGCCTGACTGGCAGATAATCTCCATGATTGCAGAGAGGATGGGAAGGGATGACTTTGATTATGAATCAGCTTCCAGGATATTCGATGAGATAAGGGAACTTGTACCCTCATATGCTGGCATCTCCCACGAAAGACTGAAATCTGGAGGTATACAGTGGCCCTGCACATCAGAGGAGGATGAGGGAACAGGTTACCTTCACTCGGAAGGATTCCCAACACCCACAGGGAGGGCTTCGTTCCTGCTGCCTGATTACCAGTCCAGGGAGGTCTCGGAGGAGTATCCGCTGGTCCTTGTAACAGGGAGGAACCTCTACCAGTACCATACAAGGTCCATGACTGCAAGGGTGAGGGAACTGGAATCATTCTCAGACCATGAGGAGCTTCTCATGAACCCGGCTGACGCCATCTCCCTGGGTATAAAAGATGGTGATACTGTTGAGGTCACATCAGAGAGGGGCTCCCTCAGGGTGAGGGCAAGGGTTACAGATGAGGTGATGGGTGGCGTGGTCTTCATGACATTCCACTTTGCAGATACTCCTGCGAATGTCCTCACAGGCGGAGACCGGGACCCTCTTTCAGGAATGCCTGAACTCAAGTTCACCCCGGTCAGGGTGTGTCGCGTCTAACCACAGAGAAGATGTGCCCTGATAACACACTCCTTTATATATTTCTATTGGTGACTGATCAGGGATGTGTGCTGACAACACACTCATATATATATTTTTCTATTTGTTTTTTGTAGAAAATTATTATATAGGTAGCGGCTAAATGTGTGATTAACACACATGGTGACCCTATGCCGAAACATATAGTTTCTGGACTCAAATACATAGCAGCTGTAAACCTAACAAAACAGGGCCATTCACAGAGAGAGATAGCCAAAGCTCTGAAGATAAACAGATCAACTGTTTCTCACTACCTCAACGGGAGAAACCTCTCATGGAGGTCAATAGAGATTGCAAGGATAATAACAGAGATGTGTCCAAGGGATTTCCTTCTTCTCACCCACTCCCTTACACAGAACACAGAGATGACAAGGACGATAGTGAAGACATGCCAGCAGAGGGAATTCCAGGGAACCGTCAGGAACTCATGTATTGGGTGCGGGCTATGTGTGGACACATGCCTGATGAAGGCCATAACCCTCCGAGACCTCAAGGCACATGTGGATTCCGAATGGTGCTGCGGGTGTCTCATATGTGTTGATATGTGTCCAACTGATTCTATAGAAATAAAGGAGGTAGAAATTGATGGAAACGACCGAAGTAATTGAAGGTAAGAATATTACCGTGGAGCGAACCGGCGAAGAAAACAGAAAGTTGATCTTCCAGGATTGCCTCTGCGCTGTGTGTGGACTGTGCGGCGAGATATGCCCGGTCAGTGCAATCGAGGTTAACCCAACAGGTGCAATGGTCAGAACAGAGCAGGATGAGTCAAAGATACTTATCGATGAGAACAAATGTGTCCTCTGCGGTATGTGCAGTTCAATCTGCCCATTCCAGGCTCTTGACCTTCAGATTGATGGGACATCCATAAAGGAACTTGCAGAATATCCTAAAATCCTCAAATCAGCTGAAATTGATGATGAAACATGTATACAGTGCAAGGCATGTGAAACAGCATGTCCACAGGATGCCATAACCATAACAAGGGAACTCCCGAAAAGGAAGGATCTAATAACCGGAGAAATCGAAATAGACAAGGACACCTGCATATACTGCGGTATGTGCGAGGAAATGTGTCCGGTTGACGCCATAGAGATAGAACACCAGATACCAAGTTCAGCAAGCCCAGCCGTTGCAACCGACATCAACGTGGACGAGGACAAATGTGTTCACTGCGGAATATGTAAGAGGATCTGCCCTGTTGACGCCATAATGCAGGTCTGCAGGATCTGCCCATACGGTGAATACGAGATAAAGGTCCCTGAGGTTACAGGAACATCCTACATCGACCCTGAGCTCTGTGTAAACTGTGGCTGGTGCCAGGAGATCTGCCCGGTTGATGCTGCAACAGTGACCAAGCCATTCGAGGGAGAACTGATAATCGACCAGGACACATGCCAGGCCTGTGAAACCTGCGTGATGGCATGCCCATGCAACGTTCTCTCATTCCCGAAACCAGAGAAACCCGGTGAAAAAACAACCAAACTCTACAAGGACGAGAGATTCTGCATATACTGTGGAGCATGTGAGAGATCATGCCCTGTGAACGCCATAGAGGTTAAGAGGAGCAAAATAAATACAACTCCAATCAAATCAAAGGCATGGAAGAACGCCTTTGAATCATTACTCAAATAAATGGAGGTAATCAGATGGCAATTGGACTTAAGGCATACCCTGAACTCTGCCATGGATGCGGAAACTGCGTGATCGCATGTCCAGTGAACGCCCTAAGGAGCCCGGAAGTCGCCGGTGGAAAGGGCCCAACAGATGATGTTGAGATCATCATGATAGTGGAGGACGGGGTTGTAAACATAAAAAACCCTGACCTGTGCGGAAAATGCGGTACATGTGTTGAAAGCTGCCCCGTGAATGCAATAAGACTGGAGGAATTAGAATGATGGTCATACTCAACACAGGAAGGACAATATGGCAGGGACAGGCCATAGAATCAGGTAAGGACCTTAAAATGTACGTGGATGCAGCTGCAATAATTCAGATGAACGCAGACATGATGAAGCAGCCCGGAATAAACGAAGGAGACAACGTCAAGGTCATATCAGAATATGGAGATGTGGTTGTCAAGGCTGTTGAAGCAAAGGAACCACTACCAGATGGAATGGTCTACATACCAATGGGCCCATGGGCCAACAGGGTCATAAGACCAGATACAGATTCAACAGCAACACCCAGCTTTAAGAACATACCGGTGGAGATCATACCCACCGATGAAGAGGTTCCTGACATGCCCACCCTCATGAAGGTCTACGGTAAGGTAGGTCAGATTTAATTAGTTCAGCGGGAGGATTCAAATGGAATACATAATCAAAAACGGATTTGTTTACTGTCCTCTTAACAACGTCGATGGAGAGAAGATGGACATCTGCGTCAGGGATGGTAAAATAGTTGAGAGCGTCAGTGACTCCGCCAAGGTCATTGATGCATCTGGAAAAATGGTGATGCCTGGAGGTGTCGACCCACACTCCCACATAGCCGGTGCAAAGGTCAACGTGGGAAGGATGTACAGGCCAGAAGACAGCCGAAGGGACGCTGAAAAGTTCAAGGCAGGAAGGGCCGGAAGTGGTTTCTCAGTACCATCAACCTTCATGACAGGTTACAGGTACGCCCAGATGGGTTACACCACCGCAATGGAGGCGGCCATGCCACCACTCCTTGCAAGGCACACCCATGAGGAGTTCCATGACACACCCATAATAGACCACGCAGCATACCCACTCTTCGGTAACAACTGGTTCGTCATGGAGTACCTCAAGGAGGGAGACGTGGATGCATGCGCAGCCTACGCCTCATGGCTCCTCAAGGCAACCAAGGGTTACGCAATAAAGATAGTTAACCCTGCAGGTACAGAGGCCTGGGGATGGGGTGGAAACGTCCACGGCATCTATGATCCAGCCCCATACTTTGACATAACACCAGCAGAGATCATAAAGGGACTCGCAGAGGTTAACGAGAAACTCCAGCTACCACACTCAATACACCTCCACTGTAACGACCTGGGACACCCAGGAAACTATGAGACAACCCTCGCATCCTTTGACCTGCCAAAGAACATAAAGGCAAACCCTGCAACAGGTGAAAGGGATACAGTTTTATACGCCACACACGTCCAGTTCCACAGCTACGGTGGAACCACCTGGAGGGACTTCGTATCAGAGGCACCAAAGATCGCAGACTACGTCAACAAAAACGATCACATAGTCATAGACGTTGGTCAGATAACACTGGATGAAACCACAACAATGACAGCAGACGGTCCAATGGAATACGACCTCCACTCACTCAATGGCCTCAAATGGGCAAACTGTGACGTGGAACTCGAAACAGGTTCAGGTGTCGTCCCATTCATATACTCAGCAAGGGCACCTGTCCCAGCTGTCCAGTGGGCAATAGGTATGGAGTTATTCCTGCTTATCGACGACCCAGGAAAGGTCTGTCTCACAACAGACAGTCCAAACGCCGGACCATTCACAAGGTACCCGAGGGTCATAGCCTGGCTCATGAGCAACAAGTACAGGATGAACCTCATCGAGGGAGAACTCCACAAGTGGGCCCAGAGGAAGAGTACCATAGCAACAGTTGACAGGGAATACACATTCTCAGAGATAGCCCAGATCACAAGGTCAACATCTGCAAAGGTCCTGGGTCTCAGCGAAACCAAGGGCCACCTTGGAGTCGGTGCAGATGCAGACATCGCAGTATACGACATCAACCCTGAAACAGTCGACCCATCAGTCGATTACATGGCAATTGAAGAAGGATTCTCAAGGGCAGCATACGTCCTCAAGGATGGAGAAATAGTGGTTAAGGACGGAGAAGTAGTGGCCTCACCACACGGAAGAACCTACTGGGTTGACACCCAGGTTGATGAGTCAATCTACAGCGAGGTCCTTGCCAACGTGGAGAGCAAATTCAAACAGTACTACTCTGTTAACTTTGCAAACTACCCTGTGCAGGACGATTACCTGCCAAAATCCGCTCCAGTTAAAGGGGTGATGCTATGAGTGAAATAATATTAACTCCAAAGGAACAGCCCGAAGTGCCACTAGAGGCACCCAACATCAAACCCGATGTCTTCGCAGGAAAGTCAATAGACGAGATCAAAAACATCCAGATAATGTACGGTAACGAGGTCGTTAAACTGGGAGACTTCTTTGAGGTCAGCGGAGAACCAGCAGATGCAGCAGCAGACATCAAGATCATCATCGACGGTGATGTATACAACACCAAGAGGATAGGCCAGGAGATGACAGCCGGCGAAATCCTTGTGAAGGGCAACGTGAACATGTACGTTGGAGCCGGCATGAAGGGCGGCAAGATCACAGTGGAAGGCAACGCAGCATCATGGGCCGGACAGGATATGAGGGGAGGAGAACTAGAAATCCTCGGAGACGCGGCTGACTACGTCGGATCATCCTACCGTGGTGACTGGAGAGGTATGACAGGTGGCGTCATAACCGTCCATGGAAACGCTGGAAACGAGATCGGAGAGTACATGAACGGCGGCAAGATCATCGTCAAGGGCGACGTCAACATAATGCCAGGAATACACATGAACAACGGCCTAATAATCATCGAGGGAAACGCCGTTGCAAGGGTAGGCGGCGAAATGGCCGGCGGAACAATAATCGTAAAGGGAATGATACAGGAATTCCTCCCAGGATTCAAGTACCTTGGTGTTGAAAAGGACATAGAGGTTAACGGGGAAACCTTCCCTGGAGCATACTACAAGTTTGAAGGAGATCACGCAATTAAGGGAGCTAAGGGTATAGTCTATGCGGCTGTCGGATGCAACGGCCACATAGAACCCTAATTGGAGGTAATTATCATGGAATACGTGAAAAATGTGGTCTGCCCCTTCTGCGGAACCCTCTGTGATGACATCATCTGTAAGGTTGAGGACAACGAGATTGTCGGAACCATCAACGCATGCAGGATAGGTCACAGCAAGTTCGTGCATGCAGAGGGTGCAGTGAGGTACACCAAACCACTCATAAGGAAGAATGGCGAATTCGTCGAGGTAAGCTACGATGAGGCCATAGACAAGGCTGCAAAGATTCTTGCAGAATCAAAGAGGCCCCTAATGTACGGATGGAGCTGTACAGAGTGTGAAGCACAGGCCGTCGGAATGGAACTTGCAGAGGAGGCAGGTGCTGTAATAGACAACACAGCATCAGTCTGTCACGGACCATCAGTGCTTGCACTCCAGGATGTGGGCTACCCCATATGTACATTCGGTGAGGTCAAGAACAGGGCCGACGTTGTGGTCTACTGGGGATGCAACCCAATGCACGCCCACCCAAGGCACATGTCAAGGAACGTATTTGCCCGTGGATTCTTCAGGGAAAGGGGAAGATCAGACAGGACACTCATAGTTGTTGACCCCAGGAAGACAGACACAGCAAAGCTTGCAGACATACACCTTCAGCTGGACTTTGACCGTGACTATGAACTCGTGGATGCAATGAGGACATATCTCCTTGGAAACGAGATCCTATACGATGAGGTTGCAGGTGTACCCAGGGAGCAGATCGAGGAGGCCGTCGAGGCCCTCAAAAAGGCACAGTTTGGTATACTCTTCTTTGGTATGGGTATAACCCACAGCAGGGGTAAGCACAGGAACATTGACACAGCCATTATGCTGGTCCAGGACCTCAACGACTATGCCAAATGGACCCTCATACCAATGAGGGGACACTACAACGTTACAGGTTTCAACCAGGTCTGCACATGGGAGAGCGGATACCCATTCTGTGTTGACTTCTCAGGTGGGGAGCCAAGATACAACCCTGGTGAGACCGGGGCAAACGACCTTCTCCAGAATAAGGAGGCCGATGCAATGATGGTCATAGCATCTGACCCGGGGGCCCACTTCCCACAGAGGGCACTTGAGAGGATGGCTGAGATACCTGTCATTGCAATCGAGCCCCACAGGACCCCCACAACCGAGCTGGCCGATATCATAATTCCACCGGCCATTGTGGGTATGGAGGCTGAGGGTACAGCCTACCGTATGGAGGGTGTCCCCATAAGGATGAAGAAGGTTGTTGACTCAGACCTCCTCTCAGACAGGGAGATCCTGGAGAGACTCCTTGAAAAGGTGAAGGAATACAGGGCCTCAAAGTAGTCAGGCCCCCCATTTATATTTATTTTAAAAAAAACATTTGATCTGGTTTCTGTTCATTTTTATGGATACTTAAAGTGCATTGAAATATTTCAGTGGTTATGTTTTTGATCTGGTTTCTGTTCATGTTTAGGGATAGTTGATCACATAATTTTCAGCCATACACCGAAAAATTTAAATATGGAATCTTCCAATAGTAGAGTGTCGGAAGAAGGAAGCATACTTCCGATTGAGATGGTGATTGGTGTATGGTACGTAAAATTGCAATATATGGTAAGGGTGGAATCGGAAAATCCACAACACAGCAGAACACTGCAGCGGCAATGAGTTACTTCCATGGAAAGAACGTCATGATCCATGGATGTGACCCCAAGGCAGACAGCACACGCCTGATACTGGGCGGTAAAATGCAGACAACAATGATGGACACCCTGCGTGAACTTGGAGAGGGCGCATGCACACCAGATAAGGTTATAGAAACAGGATTTGGAGGTATAAAGTGTGTTGAGTCAGGAGGCCCAGAACCAGGTGTCGGATGCGCAGGCAGGGGTGTTATAACCGCCATAACCCTCATGGAGAGGCACGGGGTCTACGAAAATGATCTGGACTTTGTATTCTTTGACGTTCTCGGGGACGTGGTATGCGGCGGCTTCGCAATGCCAGTGAGAGACGGAAAGGCAGAGGAAATATACATTGTGGCATCAGGTGAGATGATGGCACTCTATGCAGCCAACAACATCTGCAAGGGTATGGTGAAATATGCCAGACAGAGCGGAGTCAGACTTGGGGGGATAATATGCAACAGCAGAAACGTTGATGGCGAAAGGGAACTCCTTGAAGAATTCTGTGATAGAATAGGGACACAGATGATACACTTCGTTCCAAGGGATAACATTGTACAGAAGGCAGAGTTCAACAAGAAATCTGTCATAGAATTCGACCCTGAATGCAACCAGTCACAGGAATACAGGGAACTCGCCAGGAAAATAATTGAGAACAAGGATTTCGTAATACCAGAACCCATGACGATGGATGAAATGGAGGACCTCGTTGTAAAATACGGGGTTCTGGATTAGGTGTTAAAAATGAAGATGATAAGGGCGATAATAAGACCAGAAAAGTCTGAAGAGGTGGCCGATGCTCTGGATGATGCAGGATTCCCGGCCCTCACAAAGATGGACGTTATAGGGAGGGGTAAGCAGAGGGGTATACGGTTTGATGAAATCTACTATGATGAGATACCCAAGACAATGCTCCTCATCGTTGTGGATGATGCTGATGCAGAGAGGGTGGTGTCGGTTATCAGTGAAAGCGGATACACAGGCAAAATTGGGGATGGTAAAATATTCATAAGCCCGGTGGAAAACGCCTACACCGTCAGAACAAGAGAGGAAGGTCTTTAGGTGTCTGAATGAAGGAAGTAATAGCCATAATAAGACCAAAAAGCATGAAGAAAACCAGGGATGTCCTTGAATCACTGGGGTTCCCTGCATTCAACGCCACCAGAGTCCTCGGGAGGGGCAAGCAGAGGGCCATAATTGATGAGGTCACCATCCCCTCCCCTCCCGCTGAGATTGATGAGGAGAGGGGAACAATGAGGTACATTCCCAAGAGGATGATCCAGATAACCGTGGAGGATCCGGATGTCCAGCTGGTTGTGGAGGCCATAATGAAGGTCAACCACACAGGAAAAATTGGAGACGGGAAGATCTTTGTATGTCCGGTGGACGATGCAATGAGGATAAGGACAGGTGATAGAGGGACTGAAGCGCTTTAACCCTTTATCCTGCGGATTATATGGGATGGATAAAGGGTGGCTTCTTATCCATTATAAATCAAAGGATGATTCAAAATGCCATTTGAACTGTTTGACGTTGATGCTGAAATACCCGATAGAAAAAAGCACATCTACGTAAAGAAGCAGGGGGATCCTGAGGGTGACATACCTGCATGTAACACAACAACGATCCCTGGCTGCATGACAGAGAGGGGATGCGCATTTGCAGGTGCAAAGGGTGTGATAACAGGGGCAATAAAGGATGCGCTTCACGTTATCCACTCACCGGTTGGATGCACAGCATATGGTTACGGTACAAAGAGGTACCCCACATCACAGGAAATGCCTGATGGAAGCCTGTTCCCAATAGAAAACTTCAACCTTAAATACATAACAGGAACGGATCTGAGTGAGTCGGATGTGGTGTTCGGTGGTATGGACAAACTCAAAAGGTGCATCCTGGAGGCGGTCAGGGAATTCCCTGAGGCAAATGCAGTTTACACCTATGCAACCTGTACAACAGGCCTCATAGGGGACGATATTGATGCAATTTCAAGGGAGGTCTCAGAGGAGATAGGTAAGGATGTTGTTGCAATAAACGCTCCAGGATTTGCAGGTCCAACACAGTCAAAGGGACACCAGGTTGCAAACTACACACTCTTTGAGGACCTGGTGGGAACCGCAGAGCCCCCCAGAACAACAGAATATGACGTGAACCTCATAGGGGAGTACAATATCGATGGGGACCTCTGGGTCCTTAAAAAATACTTTGAGGAGATGGGGATAAACGTCCTGAGCACATTCACAGGCGACTGCTGCCACGACGAGATAAAGTGGATGCACAGGGCAAAGCTGAGTCTGGTCAGATGTCAGAGATCAGCAAACTACATTGCAAAGCTCCTTGAGGAGAGATATGGTGTCCCCTACATGAAGGTTGACTTCTTTGGAATAGAATACTGCAGAAAAAACCTCATGGCAATAGGGGAGTATTTCGGAATGCCCGAGAGGGCAGAGAGAGTGATAGAGGATAGAATGGAAAAAATAGGTCCAGAGATTCAGTATCTCAGGGATAAGCTCAGGGGTAAGAGGGTCTGGGTTTTCTCAGGAGGCCCGAAAAACTGGCATCTTCCCAGACCACTTGAGGATGAACTTGGAATGGAAGTGGTTGCAGTTTCAACAATGTTCGAACACGAAGACGGCTACGAGAAGATCAAGAAAAGGGTCAGGGAGGGTACAGTGATAGTGGATGACCCCAACTCACTGGAACTCGAGGAGATCATCGAGAGATACAGGCCAGACATCATCCTGTCAGGAATAAAGGAGAAATACCTCGCCCATAAACTTGGAGTGCCCTGTATACTCATCCATTCATATGAAAACGGGCCATACATTGGCTTTGAGGGTTTCCTTAACCTGGCTAGGGACATGTACGCAGCAATATACAATCCTGTATGGGACCTGATTGAATTTGAGGAGGATGTTAACTGATGTCAGAAATAAACGTGATGGAGAGGGGAAGGGAGCTCGTGATAAACCCCCTCGTCACCTGCCAGCCATTCGGTGCAATGTTCGCAACCCTGGGTATAAGGAGGGGTCTGCCTCTGGTCCACGGCTCCCAGGGCTGCAGCACCTTTGTGAGATACGGGCTTAACAGACACTTCAGAGAACCCGCAGAGATAGCCGTAACATCACTCCATGAGGACGCTGCTGTATTTGGGGGTAGAAGTAACATAATAAACGGTGTTAAAAACCTTGTGAAGAGATTCAGACCCGACCTTGTGGGAATTGTAACCACCTGTTCAAGTGAAATAATAGGGGATGACGTGGATGGATTCATGAGGGTCGCTGAAACCGAACTTCGCGAGGAACTTGGAGAGAGATTCCAGACAAAACTGGTCCACATATCAACACCCAGCTTCGTTGAAAACCATTTCAGGGGATATGGAAACGCCATAAAATCATTCATAGAGACCCTGGCCAGTGAGGATGGCGACTGTAACCACAAACTCAACATAATACCCGGCATAGTCAACCCTGGCGACATAAGGGAGATAAAACACATACTGGGGCTTATGGACATTAACCCCCTCATACTAACTGATACCTCAGACCCATTTGATTCACCCCTCAGACCATCAAAAACAGAGCAGATGCCATTCTATCCCCCTGGAGGAACAACGGTTCCTGAAATAGAGGACTCATCAAACAGTATGGGAACACTGAGCATGACCATGTATGGGGATGAAGCTTTGAACACACTTGAAAAACGGTTCAGAGTTCCAGGGGAGTACTGCATGCCGATCGGGGTCCGCAACACAGATGAATTTGTCCGCAAGGCAGCCAGGATTTCAGAAAAGGATGTGAGCGATGAACTGCTTGATGAAAGAGGCATACTGATTGACTCCATGGCAGACCTCAGCTCAAGGTACCTCTCTGGAAGAACAGCCGCGGTCTACGGGGACCCTGACATGGTGGCAGGAATATCAAGGTTCCTGTGTGAGCTTGGCATGGTTCCGCTCCACACGTGCACCGGAGCCGATAATGAACTCTTCCTTGATAGGATGAAGACGGTGGCAGCTGAGGCAGATGAAAGGATAAATGTCATGATAAAATCCGATCTCAGATCACTTGAGGCAAGACTCTCAGAGGAACCCGTTGACCTTATGATAGGAAACTCAGATGGTAGACTCATAGCCCAGGACCTCGGAATACCCCTCGTGAGGGTTGGCTACCCGGTATATGACAGGGTAGGCTATCAGAGGGTGCCCATCACAGGTTACAGGGGGGCTGTGAATCTCCTCAACAGAATAACAAACACAGTACTCAGGGAATACTATGAACCACAGCACTGGAAACTGCAGCAGTAAAGGGAATTTTTCAGCAGGCACCGTAGGGGATTTGAAGGTTGAAAAGGTCCCTGACGCAGTGATAGACATGCTCTCCCCCAGAAGAGAACACTTCACAAGGAGCTGCAGTGGGGGAGGACCCCGCTGTAACCGTGAGTCCCTTCCAGGCATGGTAACCCAGAGGTCGTGTGTGTATGGGGGTGCGAGGGTTGTCCTCATGCCCATAACGGATGCAGCCCACCTTGTGCATGGACCCGTTGGATGCGCGGCATGCACCTGGGACATCAGAGGAAGCAGAAGCTCAAAATCTGAACTCTACAGGATGGGATTCTCAACTGGTCTTGAGGAAAAGGATGTGGTTTTTGGGGGGGAGGATAAACTCCTTGAATGTATACTGGAGATCAGTGAAATCCACTCCCCATCAGCCATATTCGTTTACTCTACATGTGTTTCAGGCGTTATAGGGGACGACATAGCGGCCGTATGCAGAACAGCAGAAAATAAAACAGGAAAATGGGTAATACCAGTACAGTCTGAGGGATTCAGAAGCTTCAACAAGTCACTTGGCCACCAGCTAGCCTGTGATGTCATTCTCAGACACATAGTAGGACGTGGGGATGCTGAAGTTAGGGAAAACTCGGTTAACCTTGTGGGTGAGTTCAATGTTGCAGGGGACCTCTGGGAGATAAAGGGTCTACTTGAAAAAATGGGTATTCACGTGGTTTCATCCATAACAGGCGATTCAACAATAAATGAGATCTCAGAAGCCCACACAGCGCAGCTTAACATTGTACAGTGCAGCAAATCATCAGGCTACATTGCAGAGGAGATGAAGAGGAAATACGGGATACCCTACATAAATGTCAATTTTTTTGGCATAAAAGAGACCATGGATTCCCTGCTATCAATTTCAGATTTCTTTGATCTCAGCGCCGAGAAATGGATCAGCTCAATGGCAGAAAAAACACATAGAATGATCAGAGGCTACAGGAAAGTCCTTGAGGGAAAAAAGGTGGCAATATACGTGGGCGGTAACAAGGCATGGTCCCTTATAAGGGCATTCGAGGACCTTGGAATGGAGGTGATAATGAGCGGAACCCAGAACGGGCTCCCTGAGGACTACCTGAAGATAATGGAGAAGTCAGGAAGGGAACTGATACTCTTTGATGATGCGAATCCAGTTGAACTTTCAGAACTGCTGCGGAAATACAGGCCGGATCTGGTTGTTTCAGGGGCCAAGGAAAAATACCTCTCCTATAAGCTGGGAATACCCTTCTGTGAATTTAACCATGACAGGATAAAGCCATTCTCAGGTTTTGGAGGATTCTTGAATTTTGCAGAGGAAGTTAAAAGGACTCTGGAAAGTCCCATATGGACACTGGCCAGTAAAAAAAGGTTACAAGGACCGGGAGGCATGTTCGGTGAAGCATAGAAGCACCATGGGAAAAAAGGTTATCAGGGTCAGGGGGCATGTTCGGTGAAGCATAGAAGCACCATAATAAATCCTGGAATTATCTGCCAGCCCCTGGGCGCTGTCATGGCATTCCTTGGTATCAGGGGCTCAATGCCACTCATCCACGGTTCACAGGGTTGCAGCACGTATATGAGGTTTCAGCTCACAAGACACTTCAGAGAACCGGTGAATATAGCCTCAAGTTCCCTTAACGAGGCCACAGTCGTATATGGTGGAGAAAAAAATCTTTTAAGAGCACTGAGGACAGTTGAAGAGCAGTACAGCCCTGAAGTTATAGGTGTAATTTCAGGCTGCCTCTCAGAGACCATAGGAGATGACATTGATAGGATAGTGGATAAACACAGGGAAAGAGGGGTATCTGAGGTCATAACGGTTCCATCACCGGGCTTCAAGGGTTCACACGTGGATGGATATGAGGCCGCTGTTAGATCCATTCTCAGATCACTTGTAAGGGAGCATGCTGAACCTGTGGATAGAATAAACATCATAAATGGTATCATGAGCCCCGCAGACACCTCAGAGATAAAGGGTATACTTGAAGGAATCGGCGCGGATTTCCTCATGATAACCGATAACTCGGAGTCCCTTGACGAACCCTTCGATGGTGACCCCTATTTTATAACACGTCACGGAACATCCATTCATGACATAGCTACGGCAGGTAACTCCATGGCCACCCTTAACCTTGGCGGTTACGGTGGAGGGGAGTTCCTCGAAAAGAAATACGGGGTTAAAAACATTGAACTCCAGATCCCTGCAGGCCTTGAAGGTACGGATAAATTTTTAGGGGTCCTCATGGATCTTTTCCATGCAGATATTTCCCGCTCAATCAGGAGGGAGAGGGGGAGACTGATGGATGCAATGATAGATTCCCATCAGTACACATCAGGAAGGAGGGTGGCCATATTTGCCGACCCATCCTATGCTGTTGCAGTAACATCACTGGTACTTGAGATGGGGATGCAGCCATATGTTTTCACAGGTCCCAGGAGCAGATACTTCCATGAAAAGATCAGCCAGCTTCAGAGAAAATGGGGATCCAGATTCACGGCAGAAAGTGGAGTGGACATATTTGGCTTAAAGGAGAAGCTTGCGGGCAGAAAGATTGATGTTATAATAGGAAACTCCCACTGCGCAAGGGTCGCCAGGGAACTTGAAATACCCCTCATGAGGATGGGATTCCCGGTTTACGATAGGGTGGGGTCCCAGAGAATAAGAATAGCAGGCTACAGTGGGGGGATATCCTTTGTTGACTCCCTCACAAACCTGATACTTGAGAGCCACTATGATGAGGGATATGAGATTGAGGGTGATGCATTTGATAAGGATAGCTGTTGCGTCGGATGACGGAAGATACGTTAACAGACACTTTGCAGATGCAGATGCTTTCATAGTTTTTGAGAGGATTGATAATGAAATCAAATTTTCTGAAATAAGAAAGGTGGATGGGGGAAAAATAGAGAAGCACGATGATAGATGGAGGCGGGTCCTGGACCTTATTGATGACTGTGAAATCGTAATATGCAGAAGGATAGGGGAAAAACCACTTGAGGAGGCTAAAAGAAGGGGTGTTATAGTCTTTGAATCAGATGATGGAATAGCTGCAGCAATACTGAAGTCACTCACGGAACTGAACATATCCTGCAGGGTATGATGGTTGCATGAGAATCTTCACAACCTGCACAAGGGACTGTCCAGGATCATGTGGTCTCACAGTCAGGGTTGAGGGGGGAGTGGTAAGATACATACGGGGAAGCAGAAGACATCCCCACAGCAGAGGATTCCTGTGCAGAAAAACAGCCAAATACCACAGGATGAGGCTCTACTCAGATAAAAGGATCCTGAAACCCCTCATGAGGGATGGAAATCAGTGGAGAACCATATCCTGGGATGAGGCTCTTCAAACACTAGCTGATGCGATGAACAGATGTGTGGATGAATACGGCGCGGAATCCATAGTCTACTATCAGGGATTCGGTGCAAGAACGGCCCTTAGACTTCTTAACAGGAGGTTTTTCAATTCGCTGGGGGCAACAACCCTTGAGGGGACACTCTGTGGAGGTACAGCTATAGAGGCCCATAAAATGGATTTCGGGAGAAGGATATCCCATGAACCATCCGACCACCTCAACAGCAGAAACATATTCATATGGGGACGTAACCCCGCAGTCACGGACCTTAACCTCTGGAGGATAATAAGGAGGGCTCAGCGCAACGGGAAAACCATCGTCACAGTTGACCCTGTAAGGACTCAGACGGCAGCCAGAGCAGATGTCCACTGCCAGGTTAAACCCGGCACGGATATGTACCTTGCAATTGCACTTTCAAAGATCATCGTGGAGGAAGGACTTCACCATCAGAGATTTATGGATGAGCATGCAGAGAACTCCGATGCCTACCTGGACGTCCTTGATGCCTTCAGCCTATCTGAACTATCAGGGACCACAGGGGTCCCTGAAAGAATGATGTATAAACTTGCCTTCACCTATTCAGATGGCCCGAGCAGCATAATCATTGGCTGGGGGCTGCAGAGGTACTTCAACTCCCACATAACCTGCAGGTTCATAGACGCACTAGCTGCCATATCAGGTAATATAGGAATCAGGGGAGGGGGTGTTAACAGCGGATTCGATGAATACGGAGGGTTTGATGAATCGGTCTGCATGGAAGCCAGAAGAAAGATATCCATGCCGCTTTTTGGAGGGGACCTTGAGAATCTGGATTCACCAGAGGCAAAATGCGTCTTCATAACTGCAGGCAACCCGGTGAACCTGGGCCCCAATTCAATGAAAACACTGGGGGCCCTCAGGGAAATGGATCTTGTGGTCATGGTCGACCACTTCCTCAATGACACATCATATGCTGCAGACATATTTCTTCCAGCAACAATCTTCCTTGAGGAAACTGATCTGGCGGGTAGTTATGGGCACCCCTATATTTCTCCGGTAAATGCAGCAGTCAGACCATTGGGAGAATGCCGCTCAGAATTCTGGATTATTAAGGGTCTATCGGAGCTCATGGGCCTTGATAACCTGGAGGGATCCCTCATGGAATGGCTTGAAATCATAGCAGCGCCAGTCCTTGATTACCATGGAATAGAGATCCATGATCTTCTAAAAAGACCGTACAGATCGCCTGGAACTCCTGAGGTTCCATTTGAAGATCTTAAATTCTATACAGAAAGCGGAAAATTTGTTTTACCATCAGAGGTTCCCCCAGATACTGGAATTTCAGATGAAAACTCTCTGAGACTTTTAACAGTAATGACCCATGAATGGATAGGATCCAGAGAACCGTATGATGAAGAGAAGCTTCCAGAAGTCTTTATACATCCAGAAACTCTCTTAAAAATGGGACTTGGAGATGGTGAAACTGTTACTCTGGAATCAGGGGTGGGTAGAACATGTGCAATTGTACGGGCGTGTGATAAAGTGTATCCTGGATGTGCCCTATCATTCAGGGGGACCTGGCTCTCGAGGGGAGGGTGTATAAATACCGTTATTGAGGATGGAAAAACAGTGATGGGTCATGGAACACCCTACCATGAGACCAGAATAAAAATTAAAAAGCGTCATTGAGAATGAATTCATGGATCAATACAGTTCAACATGATAAAAATTAAAAAGAAGATCTCATGTGGGGTTCCTGTTCAGGAGATGGGCCATCAGACTCACAATTATAAATCCGGCCACTATGAGTGAAACTATCTCTACCACAGCGTACATCCAATCACCTCATTCATCAACAGCCTCAATTATGCATACCCCACCCTCACATTCGTGCTCCAGTTCGATGAGGTATTCCTTCAGCTTCTCAACATCAATCGTTGTGAGACCCTTTATGAGGTCGCTGTCTATTTTTATCTGTATGACACCTGAGTTGTTGGTGACAACCTTCCCAGGGATGTAAACCCGTCCCAGCGACAACCTGACGGTGTCACCTGGTTTAACCTCTTCCCTTATGTACCTGCAGAGTTCATCGCAGGTTGCAATTCTATTTTCCTTTTTCAAATAAATCACCTTGCCTCTGATTATATAATCTTATGGTCGTTATAAAAATAAGTTTTACACCCCTCATATATGGTTCCTTGGGATCTGGGGTTATAGCCCTTAATAGGGTTTACACCTCATCAACATACATGAATTCCTTAAGCTCCATGAGTCCCTCAACGGCCTTCATCCTTATATCGATACCTGCCTCACGGACAGCTGCGAGGGGGTTCAGGCCTCCAGGGGTCACTATTCCAGCATGATACTTCTCCACGCGGGCGTTATAGACTATCTCACTGGGTTTCCCGATTTTCAGTATGCTGAACCCTGCTTCTGATAGATCTTCAATGAGGTCTGTGGCGTGATCCCTTGCAAGGTAGGGTACCTCACGGAGACTTGCAAGTACCCTTCCAGGACCATCAAGGGCTTCAAGGACTGCGGTCATATTCTTTGAAACGTAGATCTCATGGGGGTCCAGTGATGAGCCGCTGTAGGCTGTTAGTTCAACAAAACGGGGATCCCTAACTCCAACCTCAAGGAGGCCCCCGTACTTTGGCGTGGACATGATACCATTCTTTATGAGTATGCCGTCCAGGGTGAGGCTGCAGACAGTTGCAATTCCAGCCATCCCACCCTCATCTGTGATTCCTATAAGGGGGAGGGTTGAAAATTCAGGTCGCTTTCCCAGGACGTCACGTATGATCTCCAGGGCTTCATCAAGATCTTCCCTTCTAATCAGGGATATATTTGCAATCACCCTCCCAGAAAAATCCCTGTAGTTGAAATCAACCCTGTTTATGAGGTTCCAGGCCTTTGAAAGCAGGAATCGGACCTTGACACCCCTCTCAGGCGCAGATTCCATCAGCTTAACCTCAGGTTTTATGAGTGGTTCCAGGTTTCTGAAGTCAATGAGGTTCTCTGCCAGCTTAATCTCGACGCTGTAACCCGCCTCCTGTATTGCACACAGTGGAGTTATTCCGCCTATGATGGCAACCCCCACCATTCCATCAGCCACAGGGACGCCCAGAACATCCTCACCTGGCTCGCCCATCTTGAGGACCCCTGATATATCGGCTCCCTCAAGTTTTCTGAAGAGTTTTATGGCCTCCTCCCGTGCTGTTCCGGGTATAAGGCGGAGGTTTGCAGGCACGGTCCCCTCTCCGTTTTCAATGACATCAAGAACCGAGGTCATATTCTCGGATGTGAATGCCTCCAGGGGGGTCATTGATGTCTTCTTGTATGCTATGAGTTCCCTGAAGTTCACGGGCCTGCTTTCCTCGAACCTCACAAGCCCCCCAAACTGGGGTATGACAGGTATCCCATTCATGAGCAGAAGCCCATCAACCGTTGTTCCGCAGATGGTACTTATTACAAACTCCCCATCATTTTCTTCGATCCTGACACGGGGACTCAAACAGAAACCGTTTTTCATAACATATTTCAGGGTTTCGATGGATTCAGGGGATATCCTTGACGTGTTTACAACCACCTTCCCCTCAAGGGTATCCGGATTGAAGCTTGTACGGTAGATCATACTCTCAAACTTGGAGAATATGAAGTCCACCTGGTCGTAGACGAGGCCACGGTTTATCTCCTGCAGCCCCTTTTCTGTTATCCTTCTTCCGGCGTAACCAACCCTTTCTGTAAGGCCCTTTTCATCAAGTATGCGCATGTGGTATCTAACAGCACGTTCTCCAAGGTCGTAGCCCTTCTTTTTAAGTTCTGATGCTATTATCTTTGCTCCAAGGACGTCGTCGTGCTCTGCAAGGATCCTTAAAATCTCCATCATCTTCTGGTTGGTCTCTTCAGCCATCAGCAAACACCATATAAAAAATAGGGAGGGGGGTTATTTAAAGTTTAATAAAAAAGGAGGGTTAGATGTCCAGGTATCTTTCAAGTTCGTACTTGAAGACCCTCACCCGGTAGTCGTCCCATTCCTTGTGCTTTATATCCATGAACTTCTCATAGACATGGTCCCCGAGGGCGCCCTTGATGACGTCGTCCTCCTCAAGGGCATGGTATGCCTCCCAGAGACTTGATGGGAGGGTTTCGATTCCCATTTCCCTGAGTTCAGGAATGGATTTTTCGAATACGTCGATTTCAGTTGGCTCCCCTGGGTCGATCCTGTTCTGTATACCGTTCATACCTGCTTCCAGCATGGCTGCAAATGCAAGGTACGGGTTGCATGAGGGGTCAGGCATCCTGAGCTCTACACGTGTCCCCTTACCACGGGATGCAGGGATCCTCACAAGGGTTGACCTGTTTTTGAGACCGTATGCGATGTACACAGGGGCCTCATAACCCGGCACGAGCCTCTTGTAGGAGTTGACTGTTGGCGCACATATCGCTGATAGTGCGGGGGCATGCTTGAGGAGCCCTCCTATGAAGTACATGGCCTCTTCTGATAGCTGTGTCTCGGTGTCAGGGTCGTAGAATACGTTTTCACCGTCCTTGAAGAGTGACTGGTGGCAGTGCATACCGCTACCGTTTTCACCGAAGAATGGTTTTGGCATGAAGGTTACCATGTAACCCATCTTGTCCACTATAGCCTTTATTGCCTGCTTGAAGGTTATTACGGCGTCTGCTGTTTTAAGTGCCTTGTCAAATTTAAAGTCTATCTCATGCTGTCCAGGGGCGACCTCGTGGTGGCTTACCTCAACATCGAAGTCAAGGGCCTCCAGGTCCATCACCAGTTTTCTCCTGAAGTCCGTACCCTGGTCAACGGGTTCCACATCGAAGTATGCACCGCAGTCGTGGGGTATTATGTTCCCATCCTCGTCCTGGTCCAGGATGAAGAATTCGGGTTCCGGTCCGACGTTGTATTCGTAGCCCAGGTGGGCGTATTTGTCAAGGGCCTTTTTGAGTACGTACCTTGGGTCCCCCTCGAATGGTTTTCCCTCTGGCCAGTATACGTCACAGATGAATCTGCAGACACCCTTTTCCTCTGGCCTCCAGGGGAGTGTTGAGAAGGTGTCGGGGTCTGGTTTGAGGACCAGGTCACTTTCGTTTATATCGACGAATCCCTCAATTGATGACCCATCAAAGAGGAGACCGTCCTTTATTATGTCCTCTATCTGGTCTGGCCTTACCAGGGGTATTGCCATGTTTTTTGGTTTTCCGTGTATGTCCACAAACTGAAGGCGGACGAATTTTACTCCGCATTCATCCATTTTAGCTATTATTTTTCCAATCTTATCTGACATGGGTTATGCCTCCGTGGCATGAGCTTAACTTCACCGGAAGTAACTTTCCTTCTACTGGTTTATATATTTTTTGGCCATTACAGTTCGACAATTTTGAATGGTTCGCCAAGGAGCAGATCAAATTTCAGCATCCTCGGGGCGACTATTAAATCACCCATCCCGGTTATCAGTTTAAAAACCTCAGCTGCCTGCAAACACCCTGTAAGATTCGCCGCAGGTCCTATGACTGGGGGAGTCTCAGAGGATAGTTCTTTAAGATTAGCCTTAACATCCTCTGTAAGTTCAAGACCCGCAGATGGTAGATTGAAAAGTTCCTCATAGGATGGGGAATCGGATGTGAAGACGCTCAGCTGGCCCATGGATCCATGTATGGCTCCGTGTATGAAGGGTATGCCCTGGCTGCTGCATCTTCTTGATGCCATGACCCTTGAGGTTATGTTATCGAGGGCATCCACCACGGCGTCACTACCATCAATTATGGTTGAGGCATTTTTTTCTGTGAAACATTCATGAAATACCTCTACATCGGCGAATGGGTTTACCTTCCTGATGCGTTCTGCTGCAACTTCAACCTTGGGGAGTTTAAGGGCGCTGAAACTGCTCATGAGCTGTCTGTTGATGTTTGAGACTTCAAATACGTCGCTGTCTATTATCCGGATACTGCCTATGCCCATTCTTGCAAGCATCTCAACTGCAGCCCCCCCTATACCTCCACATCCAATTACAGAAACAGTTGAATCCCTGAGCCTTAACTGTTGGGCCTTTGAAATGAAACCCATCTGCCGGCTTACCATCTCCCAGTAGGCCATACCCTCATATCTCCTAGGCATTGTAACCCTCTTTAAAGTCTGTTACGGTATAGATATGTCACTGAATTATATTAATGATTTCACAGGTTTTAACGGTCACCTCATGACCCAGTACTGCATTGAGCTGATCAAGTTCAGGATATGGCTGCCGCATGAGAATAGCAGCATAAGAATAGTGGAGTTAACTGTACTAGATAGATGATCAGTTTAGGACTGTTGATGTGGCTCTGAGGGAATTGACTAGCAGAGTTAACCGGACTCTATAAATGACTGATGATGTGCTGCTGCCATAAAACAGATTATCATGCGCTTTTAATAGAAAAAAGCGGTTTCAAGATGCCGGGGGCGGGATTCGAACCCGCGACCTCACGGTATCCCAGGAAAAAGTCAGAGCACTGCTTAATACCCTATGAGCCGTGCGCTCTAACCAGCTGAGCCACCCCGGCGTAGCTTATAAAAAATCAGTTTTCATCTAATTTAAACTTTTCTGTTAAACACCAACGATGCAACCATTATTATTGGGTGGTAACATAAATACAATCACTCACCTGCAGAGGGAGGTCCATGCAGATCACGGGTCTTGATCTTTCAGAGGGTGCATGTGGCGCATGTCACCGGGTACTCAGGCATCTCTCAGAGGAGGGATTCATCGTTGAAACCTCAGAGTACCCTGAGGGCGTCAGGGCACGTATACTGGATCCCTCGGGAGATCTGGCTGGAGAGGGCTCGGACATAACATGGGCCCCGGCGGTTCTCGACGCAGAGATAAACGCAGGTTTTATTGATGATGACCTTGCAGATGCCCTGAAACCATTTCTTACAGATAAATATGACCAGAAGCGCGTTGCAGAAATGGCAGGTTATGGTAGGGTTGTTAACACAGCATCCGTGGTCATCTCCAGGATATGGTCAGAGGGGGGATCCGTTGAGGTTAAAAGGGACGGGGCAGGTATAAAGGTTGTTCTCTATTCCAAAAGCGGTGAAGAAATTGTATCCGCAGCATCCGGATTCTGTCCGGTCTGTGCTATCAACATAGCGGCTTCGAGGGTGGATTCCCTGAGAAATGAAATTGCTTCAGAAAGGTCCCGGAACACTGGAATGGAGAAATATGAGAGGGGAATCACAGGAAGACTTGAATGGAGGGGTAGAAGGGTTCACTCATATCTCATTGAGGATGGTAAGGTGATTGGAAGGAACTGGGGGTGCTGCATAGCATATGCTACCATAAGGGCTGAAATCGATGCAGGATTTGGAAGCAGCAAATGGAACAGGCTCTTCAGAAATTACTGTGACCTCTGCCCGCTCAAACATTTCTGGCTTGACAGGTCCATGGGGGCCCTGGGCAACAGGATCCTCCACAGGATGGGCAGGGCAGGTGTAAGGGAAAAGGTAAGAATGGAAGATTATATAACTGTGGATATCATATCTGGTGATGAGAGGGTTGCATGTGGTATAGGGACGCTATGCTCATTCAGTGCAACTGTAAATGCGCTTCTGAGGTCAGATGCTTCCCTGATCCTGAAACCTGATCCTGCCGATGGATTTCCATATCCCCAGCGTTGAGGTGTTCTCTTTGGGTGAACATGTAATAGAGGCCCTGGGCAAAACCCGGGTTACAGTGAAGGACGGTAAAGTGGTCCATGTATCTGAGCCACTGATCCACTACTGCCCCCTGTTCCATAAGTATCGTGGCATTGAAAAGATCACATCTGAGGCGGTCCGCCAGAATATTGAATTTCGCATCAAGGATTTTGGCATGTGCACAGCCAACCGTGAATTAAGAATGAGAGATTTTCTATCATTTGGCATCTCAGAGATTATCTCAACACTCCTTGCTGAGGGGGAGGTGGAGGCAGCCGTGATGGTCTGCGATGGGGCAGGAACCGTCATTGTAACAGAACCGGAACTTGCACAGGGCATAGGCGGAAGAATATCAGGTTTCATCAGCACATCACCTGAAAAGGATGTTATAGAAAAAATTGGCCCCAAAAATGTCCTTGACCCTGAAAAGGCAACAATAGACCAGGTTAAGGGCGTTGAAAGGGCACTTGAAATGGGCTACAGAAGGGTTGCAGTCACAGTCAAGGATCCAGATGAGGCAGAGCAGTTAAGGGGAATCAGTGATGGAGAAATATACCTCTTTGCGGTTCACCTCACAGGAATAGATTACAGGGGAGCAGAGAAAATAATCAATACATGTGATGTTGTAACATCCTGCGCATCAAAATACATAAGGAGGATAGCAGATAGAAGGGCGCTGCTGAAGGTGGGCTCCTCAATACCAATATATGCATGCACAAAAAAGGGTAAGAGATTCATTGAACTCAGATTGGAGAGGATGGGGGCTTCGGGGAATAAAAATTCAGAAAGAAATCCAGTTCCACCCGAACCCCTTGTATAGCTCTAAAGGTGGTCCGCAACAGCCTTTATAATGCAGCTCTGAGTTATGAGCCCAACCAGCATATCGTCTTTCACAACAGGCAACCTCTGATAACCTGTATCTGCCATTATCCTGCTTATCCTGCTTATTGGGGTATCCTCATAGACAACAACAAGATCCTTGCTCATGATATCCTTCACCCGCAGTTTCAGGGCCTCACCACCGGCAAGCAGAATATCCCTGTGGGTTATGAGACCAACAAGCCTGCCGTCCTCCACAACAGGGACGCCACCCACATTCGCACGGACCATCTTGAGGTTTGCAGCTGCCACAAGGTCTTCTGGATTAGCCACAATAATATCACGCAGCATTATGTCTCTTGCACGGAGCTTTCTCATCATGAAATTATTTTTATTGATGTCCATATATTAAGATTGAGGGATCAAAGTGACTCAGATGGAAGATGCAAGAAAGGGCAATATAACCCCCGAAATGGAGGAGGTAGCCCGAAAGGAGAACATCGATATTCAGATTCTCATAAAAAGCATTGCAGATGGCAGGGCTGTCATACCATCCAATGTTAATAGAAGTTCATCACCATGCGGCATAGGGGATGGCCTTTCAACAAAGATAAATGCAAATATCGGTTCATCCTCAAAGATGGAGGACGTTGACCTTGAAGTTGAAAAGGCAATGGCGGCCGTGGAATATGGTGCAGATGCGATCATGGACCTCAGCACGGGTCCAATGCTCCGGGAAGTCAGAAGGACAGTACTTGAATCCATAGACGTACCCGTTGGAACAGTGCCCATCTACGAGGCAGGTGTTGGGGCCTTCACATCCAGCGGCTCGGTTGTGGACATGGATGAGGATGACATGTTCAGGGCAATAGAGAACCAGGCAAGGGATGGCGTTGACTTCATGACAGTGCACTCCGGGATAACCCTTGAGACAGTTGAGAGGGTCCAGCGATCAGACAGGATAATGGGTATAGTGAGCAGGGGCGGAGCATTCCTGGCGGCATGGATAATACACAACCAGGAGGAAAACCCCCTCTACAGCAACTATGACTACCTCCTCGAGCTGGCATATGAGTACGATGTAACACTGAGCCTTGGGGATGGTCTGAGACCAGGCTGCCTCGCAGATGCATCGGATATACCCCAGATCCAGGAACTCCTCACCCTTGCGGATCTCGTTGCAAGGGCCCGTGATGCAGATGTCCAGTGCATGGTTGAGGGCCCCGGCCACATGCCACTCGACCAGATCGCAGCAAACATGAAGATACAGAAGTCTGTCTGCGACGGCGCACCATTCTATGTCCTCGGCCCAATAGTCACCGACATGGCCCCCGGGTATGACCATATCAGTGCTGCCATAGGTGGTGCAGTTGCTGCAATGAACGGGGCCGACTTCCTCTGCTATGTAACACCCGCAGAGCACCTCGCCATACCCGGTGTGGAGGATGTTATTGAGGGAGTGGTGGCTTCCAGGATAGCTGCACAGGCCGCGGATGCCGCCATTAAATTGCCAGGGGCATGGAAATCTGAACTTGAAATGGCAAATGCAAGGAAATCCTTTGACTGGAGTAAACAGTTTGAAATGGCATTCGACTCAAGAAAACCTGCAGAGTACAGGATGCAGTGCCCCATCGATGATTCAGAGATGTGCACCATGTGCGGGGAATACTGCGCCCTCAGGATCCTAAGGGATGATTGAAGCACTGATGAATCGGGCCTCTGGAATGTCTGTGTCACTCCATGGGTCTGAGGAAGGGGACAGGAACAGTTGCATCTATGTGACGGTTCTATTTCCCAACAGTTAATATGGACCAGTAACAGAAATTACAGTGGTGGTCCAATGAAATTTGAACATGTTAACGGCACCGAAAAGGCAAAGATCCGGCTTTTTGCCCTGAGCACATGTGGCTGGTGCAAAAAAACCCGTGAACTGCTGGAGGAACTCGGGGTGGCCTATGATTACGTATACGTCGACCTCCTCCAGGGCGATGAACGCGAAAATGCCCTCAGGGAACTTCGGAAGTGGAACCCATCCCTCTCATTCCCCACACTTGTGATAGACGATGGGGATGTTATTGTGGGATTTGATGCACTCTCAATAAAATCGGCCCTCAGGTAGGGGATCATCATGGCTGATGAACTTGAAGCACTCTACAGAGAGATCAGAGAATCTGCAGAGAGATCTGGTTATAAAATCAACCCTGACAGGGAATTTGTCATGGAACTCCTGCGGGGGATCCTCACCAACCGTGAGAGGTATGGCTATGATTCCTGCCCATGCAGGCTAGCATCCGGCAATCCAGAGGAGGACAGTGACATAGTATGCCCCTGTGATTACAGGGACGAGGATCTTGAGGAGTATGGGACATGTTACTGCGGCCTTTACGTTAAGGATGAGGATGTTAATTTCACATCAATCCCTGAGAGAAGGAATATGGAAAAAATCCCTGGGGAAAAACTTGGCCTTAAGATCCCGGTACTTCGGTGTCGTGTATGTGGTTATCTCTGTGCAAGGAAAGAACCACCTGAACCATGCCCCATCTGTGGTGTCAGCGGAAAATTTGATGTTTTCCTTGAATAAAAGATGGTGAGGTGAATCCTTGCTGGAAGGCTACAGTGAAGTCAAAAAGGATCTCAGGTTCATTTTTGGCTCTGAAGTGAGACTTAGAGTCCTCCTTGCTCTCATGAATGGACCCATGGAGTTGTCTGAGATGAGGTCAGTTATAAGATCAAGCTCATCAACCATTCTACATGCCATATACCAGCTGGAAGAGAGGCGGATGGTATCAAGGACCAATCGACGGTATGAACTTTCAGCAACAGGGAGGATAATATCCCTCAAGGTGCAGGGGATCATAGGGTCACTTCTTGCTCTTGGAAATCTATCAGAATTCTTCCTTGACCATGACCTGTCATCAATACCCGATCACCTACTATCCAGCATAGAAGCCCTTGCAGGGGCCACTCTTCTTGAATCAAAACCTGAGAACCTCACAGAACCATATGAGGTGGTGGCAAAGAACGCCCTGAATTCAGAGAGGGTCTGGGTCCTATCAGGGGTATATCACCCCTTCTATGGGGACCTTCTGAGGTCAGGGGTGGATGCTGAGATAATACTTTCAGAGGATCTTATAGCCTCTATTGAAAGTGATTTGCCTCAAAATGTCGGTATTCACGCCATCCCTGCAAAACTTAACTTCAGCCTGATAATAACGGAGGGTTCAATGGCCCTATCTCTTTTCCTATCAGATGGCCTCTATGATCCATCACGGTTCCTTTTTTCAAGGGATGATGAGGCAATTGAATGGGCATGGAGCCTCTTCAGACACTTTACAGATGATGGAGTTGGATAGATTGCTCTATATTGAACTTGCAGAGGTCTACAGGAAACTGGAATCAACAACAAAGCGCCTCGAAAAGACAGATATCCTCGCAGGGCTCTTCAGCAGCGTTGAAAGGGACCTTTTACCGGTGGTGACCCTCCTCATGCTTGGGAGGGTTTTTCCGGTCTGGAGTGAGGAGGAACTCGGGGTTGGCATAAAACTTCTCATGAGGGCGATATCAACCGTCGTGGGGGTTTCGGTTGATGAAATAGAGGATGCAATGAGGGAGGAGGGAGACATAGGGCTTGCCAGCGAGAAACTCTTCTCGAAGAAAACCCAGACAACCTTCTTTTCGCAACCACTCACGGTTGAATTTGTTTATGATAAACTACGCTCACTGACATCTGTAACAGGTGAAAGGGCCCAGGCAAGGAAGATAGGAATACTTGTTGAGGTCCTATCCCAGGCAAAGCCACTTGAGGCACGTTACATCACCAGGACGGTTCTTGAAGAACTCAGGGTGGGGGTTGCAGAGGGAATTATACGGGATGCCATCTCCAGGGCCTCTGGAGCCGACCCTGCGCTTGTTGAGAGGGCACACATGCTCACCAATGACCTGGGCATGGTGGCTGCCGTTGCAATGGAGGAAGGTAATCCGGGCCTTGAGAAGCTGAACCTTGAACCTGGAAGGCCAGTAAAGCCCATGCTCGCACAGCTTGCTGAAAGCATAGAATCTGCGATAGAGGAGCTTGGAAGGGCGTTCTGTGAGACAAAGTATGATGGGATAAGGGTCCAGATACACAGAAGGGAGGGCGGGATATCCATTTTCACGCGCAGACTTGAAAACATAACCGCGGCGGTCCCTGACATCCTTGAGGGCGTTGAAAGGGCACTCCCGGATGGGGACTACATAGTTGAGGGCGAGATCATCGTCACAATTGAGGGCAAACCCGCTTCCTTCCAGTACATACTCCAGAGGGTCAGGAGAAAGTATGATATAGAACGATTGATGAGGAAGGTTCCCCTCTCCCTCTTCCTCTTCGACGTCCTATATTATGAAAGACCCCTTATTGACGAACCACTTAGGGAGAGGAGAAGGGTTCTTGAATCAATAATCTCTGAGGTTCCAGGGGAGATTGAGGCGAGCCGGATGGTTGATGTATGCCCAGATAACGTTGATGAAGCCCTGTGGCTCTTCAGGGAATCGATAAAGGAGGGTCATGAGGGTATAATGATAAAGGACACAGAGTCACCATATATACCAGGTATAAGGGGCAAAAAGATGCTTAAATTCAAGGCAGAACCAGAAACACTGGACCTCATCGTTGTTGGAGGTACCTATGGTCGTGGGAAAAGGGCCCACCTCATTGGTTCATACCTTCTGGCTGCAAGGGATGATGATACAGGGGAGCTTTTGACGGTGGCTCATGTTGCAACGGGCCTGGATGATGAAACCCTTCAGGAACTCTCAGAGAGGATGGAGAATCTTGCCATTGAGAGGAAGGGGAGGAAACTGAGGGTCAGACCGGAGATAATACTTGAGGTGGCCTACAGTGAAATAGTACGCAGCCCTGAGTATGAGAGCGGTTACTCTCTTCGCTTCCCTGTTGTAAAACGCATAAGGGATGATCTGAGCCCTGAGGACATTGATACAGTCTCCCGTATAGAGTCGATGTTCAGGGCCTGATTTGGGAATACCAGACCTTCAGTAATATTTAAATATTCATATGTATTACATTATTTCATGGGTTTCATACTTGATGACAGGGCACTACTCATAATCTCGGTTTTTCTTGGAATTTCTGGGTTTATTGGAATGATAATCTCCTCAGCATCACTCACACCCCCCATAGTTAGAGTGTCAGACATGGACAGGTCCATGATGGACAGGGAGATTACAGTTGAGGGTACAGTGGAGTCGGTTCATGAACTCAAATCTGGGACTTTGCTTTTAAAAATAAATGATGGGACAGGGACAGTAACGGCTGTTGCATTTAAATCAGTCTCGGAGGGTATGGAAATCAGCCCTGGAATCTTAAGGGGAATGAGGATCCAGGTAACAGGAAGGGTTAAGGAGTACCGTGGATCACTGGAGATGGTTGTTGAGAAACCATCTGCCATCAGGCCAAAATCATTTGGGAGTTAGTTCACTCCTCATCGATGTGTAATGGTCTAAGTTCACCTGTGGCTATGTCAATTATAAGGCCATGGACCTTTACTGATTCAGGTATAAGTGGTGATGACCGCAGCTTTCTGATACCCTCAATCACGTTTTCCTCCTCATCGGCTATGGGGTTCAGTGTGCTGAGGCTGAAATTTTCAATGACACCCTCATCAACGCCAAGTTTCCTCATCTCTGATACTATGCGGTCCCTATCAAGGCGTGCCATTCCGCAGTCCGTGTGCCCCACTATCAGTATCTCCCGCACACCAAGGGCATATATGGCCACTGCAGCTGACCTCACAGCACCATCATCCACAATATTGCCAGCATTCCTTATTATCTTTGCATCACCCCTACCTATCCCCAGGGCCTCTTCAAGAAATCCTGTGAGCCTTGAGTCCATGCAGGTTATGATGCAGAGACCCCTAGCTGGTTTTGCACTCAGAAGGGGTCCGTTCTCATTGACAAATTTTCTGTTTTCAGAGAGGATATCCTTAATAACCATGATAACCAACCTCATTCTACCCATGAAAAACATACGGGGGATACATATGGAGATTGTCAAGAGGAACGCCAGTGAGATATTGATCCTCCTACCTCCGGTCTTCGCATTCCTCCTAGCACTCGTACCGTCCCTGAAGTACAGCACCCCACTTACATGGGATATCTACTACCACATACATAATGCTATGCTTTACATGGAGAGGGGCATCGTGTTCTGGGATCCACTTACATGTGCCCCTTACGGGAGACCCATATGTTATCCACCCCTTTTTCATATAATGTTGATCCTCCTTGTTAAAATCACAGGTCTTGACTTTTTAACTGTGTCAAGGTTCATACAGCCAGTGATAGCATTTCTGATTATCCTGTCCTTTTCTTATGTTGCAGGAAGATTCTATGGATTTTTGACAGGATTTCTGACTGGAATGCTTTCAATTTCAAGTCTATTCTTCTTAAGGATAATCATGCCCATTCCAGAGGCCATGGCCATGATATTCGTGCCTTTTTTTGTTTATGGTTATCACCTTTCCATGGAAAATGACTCTAAACTTTATCCACTCCTCACGGGCCTTATCCTTGGAGTGCTGCTGCTGACACACCTCCTGTCTGCAGCCCTGGTCCTTTCAGTGGTGTTAATATCGGCACTGGCTTCCCGAATCTGCGGTTACAGTATAAAACCTGGAAATCTCCTGGTGATTATCTTAACAGGTGCTATGCTGGCGATGATCTGGTACGCGCCTCTTCTAATTAGATATGGGTTTTTCTTCAGGCCACCACCAGCAGACCCACTTTCCATTGCAGCTTACATGCACCATTTCGGGGCATTGCTCATAGTGCTTGCGCTGACAGGCTTAATCTGCGCACTTAAAAGAAGGGAGAGGAGAGACATCCTGATGACCACCTGGTTCATATTTGTTCTGGCTCTGAGTGCCGGTTACACTGTGGGATTGAAGGTCCTATCTGATAGGATACTGTACTTCGCCCTCTTTCCTGCAGCAGCAATGGGGGCCAGCATCTTTAATTCAATGAGGATGGCTGATAGGAGATGGCCTGTTTATGTTATGGTCCTGTTCATCTCAGTTTACTCCCTGTGCAGCGGCTATGGAATTGCAAGCACCGTGAAGCCGGAGGTTTCTGAATCTGAACTGGAAGTCGCCCAGTGGTTTGAGTATAATGGGGACCATAAAACCGTTGTTGTGTCTGATTACCATATTCAGCCGTTAATCGTTTCTATTGCAGGGCAACCGGTATCTGCAGGCGGCTATGCCCCTGGCTCTAAAGAGACGATTGATGCCCGGAAATACACCATCACCCTTGATTATACAGAGGATGATATCAAAATAGACGGGGTAGGTTATATAATCCTTGACACTGAAAACAGGAAAACACCCCCCTATTCACGAGAGGTCTACAGAAACATGGATTTTGTGGTTTATAGGGTGGGAGTTTATTAAGATCCCTTACGATCAATAATCATAGATGAGGTATAAAAATGAAGAGACTCTTCGGTACATTCGGTGTTAGGAGACTTGCAAATGAGGTTTTAACTCCGGAATTCGCATCTAAACTTGCAGCGGCATATGGTTCCATTGTAGATGGAAAAATCGCTGTTGGGGGGGATACACGAACATCTACGATCATGATAAAAAATGCAGTTATATCAGGCCTTCTATCAAGCGGATGCGATGTTGTTGACCTGGGGATACTGCCAACACCTGCGGTCCAGTATGCGGTGAGGAACTACTATGATGGGGGCGTTATCGTGACCGCTTCCCACAACCCTCCAGAGTACAATGGCATAAAATTCGTTGACGGTGACGGTATAGGAATCCCTGATGGGATGGAGGAGGAAATAGAGGATATCTTCTTCCAGGAAAAATTTAAGAGGGCTCCATGGAATGAGATAGGCCATCTAACAGTCAATCAGGGCATAATAGATGAGTACCAGGAGGAGGTTATAGGGAGGGTCGACGCGGAGGCCATCAGAAAGAGAAACTTCAGGGTGGTTGTGGACTGTGGCTGTGGTGCTGGATCCTACACAATGCCATACATCCTCAGGAAACTGGGATGCAGTGTTGTGACCCTAAATTCCCAGCCTGATGGGTTTTTCCCCGGCCGTGACCCTGAACCTGTCCCTGAGAACCTATCTGAGCTCATGGAGACCGTCAGATCAACAGGGGCTGATCTGGGGATAGCCCATGATGGTGACGCCGATAGAACAATATGTATAGATGAGAAGGGTGAATTCGTCCTCGGTGATAGGACCTTCGCCCTTGTGGAGAAGAGGATGCTCCAGGAAAACGGTGGCGGAATAATAGTTACAACAGTTGCGACATCCTCAGCAATATACGACGTGGCAGATGAGAACAACGGTGAGGTGATCGCAACCGCTGTGGGGGACCTACTTGTAGCCAGAAAACTTAAAGAAACAGGCGGTCTCTTTGGCGGTGAGGAGAACGGCGGCCTGATATTTCCTGATTTTGTATATGGAAGGGACGCTGCCCTTACAGCCGCAAAGATCCTTGAGATAATGGCACATGAAGGAAGGCCCCTCTCGGAACTTGTATCAGAGCTGCCATCATATTACTCCGAGAAAAAGAAGGTAAAATGTCCCGATGAAATCAAGGGTGATGTCATGGAACTGGTGGCTGAAATGGTGGCCAGTGAACCAGGGGTGAGAGATATAGATACAACAGATGGTGTTAAAATCTTCAGGGATGATGGTTGGGTTATAATACGGCCATCAGGCACAGAACCAATATTCAGATGCTTTGCAGAGTCAGAAACCCAGGATAACGCCACTAAAATGGCTGAATGGGGAATATCCCTGGTGGAAGAGGCCATTGAGAAACTTGGGAAGGTCTAAAGGTTTTCAAGGCACTCCTCCAGCAGTATCTCTGCATCCTCATTTTCAGGGTTTAACTGGAGGGCCCTGCTGAATGAATCCAGGGCCTCCTCAAATCTTTCAAGTTCCAGGAGCGCAACCCCAAGGTTGGTCCAGTAGACATCATTCTCTGGATCCATTTCAATGGCCCTTCTGTAGCATTCAACGGCCTCTTCAAATCTTTCAAGCTCAAGAAGGGCGTTACCCTTACGGTTCCAGAGATTGGGGTCCTGTTCATCTTCAAGGGCCAGTTCAAGTGCATTGTTGTAGGATTCAAGGGCATCCTCCATCCTTCCAAGCTCTGAGAGCAGGTTTCCCCTCGCGGTCCATAACTCAGCATTCCGGGGGTCCCTTTCAATTGCCTTCTCATAGAATTCAAGGGCTTCAACCGGCTTTTCAGCCACCTCAAGCATAACACCTCTCCAGTAAAGCAGGGCAGGATCATGGGACCTTATCTTCAGGGCCCTTGAACTGGCCTCAAGGGCCTCATCCACGTCACCAGCATTCAGGAGGGCTATGGCCATGTTGTTCCATATATACGGATTTTCAGGTTCTATTCTTATGGCTCTCCTGTAGTTTTCAAGGGCTTCATCGAACCTCCCAAGCCTTGTGAGATTGTCTGCCAGCCTGTTAAGCACGTAAACATCGTCAGGATCAATTCGGAGGGCCGCAGTGTAACATAGGCGGGATTTATTGAATTTTCCTGAATCAAAGAGTATGTCGGCCCTTCTGGTTATCATGGCTTTTTCATCGATCTTTTTACCCTCCCATTCCTCCACCGGAAGCTTTCTGAACCTTATAACCTGGAATTCGGTTTCATCATCCACATCACCCTGATACATCCTTTTGAATTCTTCCTCCAGTTCCATGGCATCCCTGAATCCATCCTCCCTTGCCAGTTCATCGTTCTTCCTGAGCTCACCGAACCTGACGGTTTCAACGTCTGTGACCACTGCCTCGAATACCTTCTCACGGTCCTTGGAGACAAGGTTCCAGTAACAGTGAAGACGATCACCCACCCTGAGTGGTCTCTTCCATTTCCTGCGTATGGTCATGGTCCTTTTTCCTGTTACAAGGTCAATCTCCCTGCTGCTGAATGATAGTATGGGCAATTTGTTATCTCCCCCGATTATTGAATTTCTTCCTCTCCGAATTCCTCGGTACGTATTTTAACCTTCTGGAAATATTTTTTAATCTTCAGGGCAAGTTCCCTGAGCAGGCGTGGTGATGGAGGCTCCAGAGACCTCAATTTTTCATCCAGGACCACCCTGTTCCTGAACTGCTGGATAACATAGAGGTCACAGTCTATGGACTCTGCGATAATCCTGAGGTCCTCCTCGTCCATGAGGCCGGGTACAAAGGTTGTCCGGCATTCAACCGTGACATCTGAGTCGGCAAGAAGACGGAGGCTCTCCCTCACACCATCACATCTCGCACCGGCAAGCACCCCGTAACGGTGGAAGGGGGCCTTCACATCCACTGCAACATAATCAAGTAAGGGTAGCAACCTCCTGAGGGCCCCAGGGGAGTAACCATTGGTGTCAAGCTTTGTATGGAGCCCGAGGGAACGCGCGTGCCGTAGTACTACCTCAACATCGTCCACCTGGAGGAGGGGCTCACCACCACTCACCACGACGGCATCAACAAACTCGGAGTATTTCTCCATGTCCTCCAGGATATCTGAGAGATCAACTTCCACCCCCCCATCTATGAGTTCGGGGTTATGGCAGTAGGGGCACCTGAAGTTACACCCTGCTGTGAATATCACAAGGGAAAGCTTACCTGGATATTCAAGGGTTGAAACTGCCATTGAACCTATTTTCATTGAAATCACGATATGATCTCAGCGAGAACCTCAAGGAACCGTTTATCCTCCTCAAGGGTTCCAACACTCACCCTTATCCAGTACTCATCGAGACCTGCAAATGAGGTGCAGTCCCTCACGATGATCCCCTTCCTGAGGAGCTCCTCTGCAAGTTCAGCAGCGGTTTTACCCGTACCCCTCACATCAAGGAGGATGTAGTTTGCATATGATTCAAAGACCCGGAGGCTTTCAAAATTCTTAAGTTCCCCATACAGGTATTCCCTGCTCTTTATGGAGTACTCCGCAGATTTTTCTATGTAATCCCTGTCCCGGAGGGTTGCAAGGGCCGCTGCATGGGATAGCCTTGTGAGGCTGAATACAGGTTTAACCCGGTGCATGTACTCTATAACCGCGGGGCTTCCAAGGCCGTAACCTATCCTCATCCCTGCAAGACCCATTACCTTCGAGAAGGTCCTCATTATAAAGATGTTCTCATGGTCAGATAGGAGATCAACATTGTTGACACCTGCAAATTCAAAATAGGCTTCGTCAACAACCACAAGGGCGTCTGTGGACTCTGCAACAGCCTTTATATCCTTCTTATCTATAAGACCGCCTGTGGGGTTGTTGGGTGTGCATAAAAATACCAGGCGGGTTGAGTCATCAATCGCATCAAGGACAGATTCAAGGTCAAGGCGGTTCTCCTCAACATCCCACCGTGCATGGACTGGCCTTGCATCATGTGCCTGGAGGGTGTATTCGTAGTACATGTATGATGGCATCGGGACAACGAAGGCATCGCCCGGCTCAATGAATGTTCTACCCAGGACGTCGATGATCTCATCTGCACCGTCACCACCCACTATGACCTGGTTTCCATCCACTCCTGCATAATCTGCTATGGCCTCATGGAGGTCTTCAAGGTTTGATTCAGGGTACCTGTGAGCGGATTCGAGTTCCTCTGACATCGCCTTAACCGCGGCTGGCGATGGACCCATGGGGTTCTCATTGGATCCCAGCTTGATTATATCACTCTCTTTGAGACCGTAGTTCTCTGCTATCTCCTTTATGGATCTTCCAGGTACATATGGCTCCATTTTATGAATTAACGGACGAACTCTGACCATAGAATCACTCTTCAACTCATATTTACAGTTACAGACCCTTTCAGTTTTCAGTCTTCATATTCCTGCGCCAGGTGGAAGTACCTCTCTGCATTCTCCCTTATGGATTCTATCTCCTCATCATTAAGTTCCCTGACAGCCCTTGCAGGAACACCCATGATGAGACTTCCAGGCGGGAAACTTTTACCTGAGGTAACAACTGCACCTGCACCGACAATTGAATTTTCAGCCACAAGGGCCCCGTTGAGGATGGTTGAATTCATGCCCACCAGCACGTTATCCTGTATGGTGCAGCCATGGAGAACCGCGGCGTGACCAACAGAGACGTAATCCCCCACCTTCACAGGGTAGCCGCTGCTTGCATGGACAACACAGTTATCCTGAATATTGGAACGGTATCCGACCCTTATTGGTTCTATGTCACCCCTCAAAACAGCGTTATACCATACAGATGAGCCATCACCTATCTCAACGTCCCCTATTATCCTGGCGCCTTCAAATACACGGTAAGACACATTAACACCCCTTCAATATCAGTGTCAATGATATATTAAGTATTCTTTAATTTCTAAGCCCGCGTTACCACCCCTATCAGTGCCAATGATTTTAAGCCTCAAATACACGGTAAGGCACATCAACACTCCCATCAGTCCCTTACAGTGTACTCCTGTTTGAGTATCACAAGTTTATCAGATGGCACATCCTCATATATGACGCAGCCGGCACCGATACGGGAACCCTTCCCAACCTTGACACCTGGATTGAAGCTTGAGTTTATACCGGTCTTCACACCATCACCAAAAACTGCTCCAAGCTTCCTGCGGCCTGTGTCCACAGACTCCTCCTTAACCATCATACGTACCGGTCCATCATCAAAACGCAGATTGGCTATATTGGTACCGGCGGCTATGTTGCAGTCTGCACCTATTACAGAGTCACCCACATAGCTGAGGTGGTTGACGTTGGTACCATCCATTATGATGGAATTCTTAATCTCAACTGCGTTACCAATGCTCACATTATTCCCTATACATGTATGGGCACGCAGGTAACAGTTGGGCCCTATATCACAGTCTTTCCCGATGTAAACAGGGCCCTGGATGTACGTACCTGACCTTATAATGCTACCATCGCCCACCACAACTGGGCCATGGATGGTCACACCATCCTCCACATCTCCGAGGATGGCTCCTTCAAGGCCCTTCATAAGTTTTTCACTGGCATCCAGAAGCTCCCATGGCCTTCCAACATCTATCCACTCCCTCTCTGATACTATGGCCCTTACAGGGAGGTCGTCCCTCACCTGCATCATTATGGTATCTGTTATCTCGTACTCCCCCCGGCGGGATAGGGGTGTCTGTTCTATGTAATCAAAGACAGCTGGACTGAACACATATATACCAGTATTTATGAGGTTCCCCGCATCAACATCAGGGGATGGTTTTTCGATTATCTCCCGCACACGGTCACCCTCAAGCCTGACAGCCCCAAAAGAACTCGGGTCGAGAACCTCACGGAGAACCATCAGGGTTTCGGGTTTCATATCACTGTAGGCGGATATCAGATCACCAACAAGCTGGGGGTCGGTTATTATGTCACCGTTCAGGACTATGAACTCATCACTCACCATACCTGCGGCCTGACCTATTGCATGGGCTGTTCCAAGGCGTTCATCCTGTTTCACGTAGGTTATATTAACCCCAAATTCGGATCCGTCGCCGAAGTGGGACCTCACCACCTCCTCACGGTAACCGGTTATCATGATTATCTCACTGACACCGTTATCTCTGAGGGCATCAACACTGTACTCCACCATGGGTTTGCCTGCAACCGGCAGCATTGTCTTGGGCCTTGTGAGTGTGAGCGGCCTCATTCTTGTACCCTCACCAGCAGTCAGGACAACAGCCTCCATATCATCACCCTATCATATTTTCAAGGTAAGCACGGGTCTTCTCATGGATCTGACGGGCCTCCTCGTCGGTTTTACCCTCAAGGGTTATCCTTATATAGGGTTCTGTTCCCGAGGGCCTCACAAGAACCCAGCTTCCATCTTTCATTGATATACGGACACCATCTATCGTGTTGATCTCTTTGGCGTCGGTGAACTCACGGCTGAGTTCAGAGGCCACTTTCTTCATCACAGGTCCCTTTTTATCATCCGGGCATGGAACCTTATCCCTTATATTGGGGTAGGATGGCACCTCATCCAGGAGCACAGAAAGGGGGCCCTTTCTTGAGATGAGCTCTGCCACCCTGAGGGCTGAGAGTATTCCATCGGGGCACATGCAGAAGTCAGGGTGCAGCCAGGTTCCTGATGGCTCTCCTCCGAAATCAGCGCCCTCCTCTGCGATGGAGTTTGCCACATGGACATCACCCACCCGCGTCCTTATGACCTCGCCGCAGTCTCCAAGGCATTCATCCACACAGAGGGATGCATCCACGGTCGTGATGATCTTGCCCCCTATCTCCCTTGCCATGAGGGCCAGAAGTTTATCGAAACTTGCGAACCTTCCCCTGTCATCCACCGCAACCATCCTGTCAGCATCGCCATCATGGGCTATCCCCAGATCAGCCCCGGTTGATCTAACAGTCTCCATGAGCTCAGAGAGGTTCTCAGGGACAGGTTCAGGGTCACGGCCCGGGAAAAACCCATCAGGCTGGGAATTTAGGGTCACAACACTGCATCCTGCCATCCTGAATATGAGTGGTGATAGGTGGGAGGCTGCACCGCAGCCACAGTCAATTACAACCTTGAGGGGTCTTTCAATGCTGACCATTCCAGCGACGGCATCAGCATAGTCATCCCTGAGGTCAGCTTCCTTCACTGAGCCGAGACCATCCCATCCCATCCTCTTGAATTCTCTAGAATAGATTATTGATTCTATTGTGCGCTCCTGTGATGGGCTGTAGGCCATTCCATCAGGGTTCCAGAGCTTTATGCCATTGTAGGGTGCGGGGTTGTGGGAAGCGGTTATCATCACACCGGCGTCAGCACCCAGCCTTGAAGCCGCATAACCAACAAGGGGCGTTGGCACCATTCCGAGTCTGATGACGTCACAGCCACACTCGATTATCCCTGCAATCAGGGCACTTTCAAGGAGCTGGCTGGATGTTCTCGTGTCGTAGCCAACAACAACCTTACCCCCTCCCAGGTGGGTTGCAAGGGCCCTTCCAACATCCACTGCAAGTTCAAGCGTTACCTTCTCCCCGAAGCGGCCCCTTATACCAGATGTCCCGAATAATCGCCTTTTCTCTTTCATTTTAAGCCCCGAATTTTTCCTTTCTGTTCATGAGGTCAAGGAGTATGTCCATAACATCAGATCCCCTTATCCTGCAGAGGCCACCAGCAGCCGCGGCTCTCTCACTGAATACACTCACATCATCAACCCGGACCTCTGGCCCATTTATTGTGATGGGGACAGGGTCCCCTGTGTGGTCCATTACGGATACAGGCGTTGAATGATCCGCAGTGAGTATGAAGTAGATGTCATCGCTTATAATGTCACCCAGGATTGAGTCAACCCTCTCTATGAACTCAACCTTACCCTCAAGGTCCCCATCATGCCCAGCCTCGTCTGCACCATCTATGTTTATTAGTAGAAATTCATATTCATCATCAAGGGCATCCCTTATAGCATTCTTTATACTCTCCAGGTCGGTGTCTGTACCCCCGGTGGCCCCTTCAACATCGATCACGTCCATTCCTGTGATGTAACCTATACCCCTTATGAGGCCAGTCTCAGCGATACAGGCAGCCCTCAGACCGTAACGGTCCTCAAATTTTTCAACATCAGGAACAGCACCAGCACCCCGTGGCAGTATTATATTTGCAGGTGCCTCCCCGTTTTTGATTCTTTCCATGTTCACGGGATGGTCCCTGAGGATTTCGTTGGATTCCCTCACAAGTCTGTTAAGTATAGCGGCGGTTTTCTGTGATTCAGGGGATCCATCAAGGGCCTTCACCTTCTTTGGGGGTTTCCCTTCAGTCTTGGGGTCTGCATCTGATACATTATCACCCAGCCCGGGGCCTCTGAGGACCAGAACGGCTCTGTGGCCTGTTGATTCCCTGAAGATTATTTCAACATCCTCAAATCCATCGAGGGTCATTGAATTGATGGCCTCTGCTATCTGGGATGTCCCTGACCTTATGCGGCCGGCCCTTCTGTCGGTTATCACAAGGTCTTCGTCTGCGGTTGCAAAGTTGCATCTGAATGCAATATCCCCTGGTTTCACATCCAGCCCCACACCTGCGGCCTCGAATGGACCCCTTCCAGTGTATACACTGTAGGGGTCATATCCAAGTATGGAGAGGTGTGATGTGTCGCTTCCTGCACGGATCCCTGGTTTTATGGGATCCATTATACCATTGATACCTGAACTGGCCAGCCTGTCCATATTAGGGGTTTCTGCGGCCTCAAGAGGTGTTTTATCTCCGAGGCTTTCAATGGGGCGGTCGGCCATTCCATCTATTATCATTATTACCCCTTTCATGATTCACCCACCTTCCTAGATTTATGGATATCTATGCTAATAAAATTCCTATAACTGCCCCTGTTACCGTTGCAAGGAGGTTAACATGCTCATTGTTGAGGTACTTCCTTCTCTCCAGGACTGCCCCCAGGAGGCTGTCCATGAAGCAGCCCACAGTACCTGCAATCACAGCTATTTTCATTGATTTAAATGGATCGGGACATACACCAAGCATAAACGCTGATAAACCAATTATACCAGCCCCTGCTATCCCAGCGGCGGTTCCAACAATGGATATGCCACCATCTGTGCCCGGTTCCACCCTCTGGAGTGTTGTTATGAGGCGTGGTGTCTGCAGAACACCGATTTCACTTGCCATGGTATCAGCGGTCGCTGTTGCAACGGATCCTATGAACCCTCCGAAGAATCCATCATAGTATCCAAAGGCAGCCATTACAAAGGGCACTATTCCGTTGGATATAACATTCTTGGCACTTCTTGTTCCCTCAAAAACTCCAATGGATTTCTTGTAGTCATGCCTGTACTTTGTTGAGAGAAGGCCAAGAATCAGAAAAATAAAAATGAGAATCAACCAGTTAAAACCGGCAGATAATATTATGAGCAAGCCCATAAGGACCATGAAAAGGGATCCCCATACATCAAGCGCACCTCTCTGATATGTTAAAAATCCAATGAATACGCACAGAAGCACGTATCCAATGTTAAGGTCTGTCATGGGGGTCCCGGTCCATGTTTCAGGCTGGTTCCTCTAGAACCCTTGTTTTTATTATCTCAACCCTCTTGAGGGGGTATATCTTCTTTGCCTGGTGGTATATCTCTGAGGCGATCTTTCCTGTTACAACGCCCTCAACGAATTCCTCAAAGGTCTTTTCAGAGGCTATCTCCTTCACGTGTTCCTCTATGCTCTGCCTCATGTATTTCTGCTGTGAGGACTTGGCCCTCCTGATTGTTATGGCCAGTGGATGGACCTTAAGCTTGTATCCATCCTTTGTTTCAACTATGACCGGGGCATCGACCCTGCTTGTACCCCTCCTTATCATACTTCTGACGTAGTCTGTTGTGACCTGGTGGCCTATGAATTTGGTGGTCGCCTCACTTCCGGCAACATTGTTTATCTGGAACTTCAGCTTGACGTACTGCTTTGAAAAGTCGCCTGTCAGTTCCCTCATTGTCGCCTCAACCCTCCTCTTGAGGAGGAAATCAGGGTCCCTTGATGGTGTTGTTCCTATGTCGTTTTCTCCAAACATTTTAGGACTCTTTATCACATACCATTTCTTCTCTTTCCATGTATCACGTACTCTCCTTCTTCGAGCCTTTGCCATTATATCACCTTAAATTTAACACCGTAAAAACAGCTGGTTTAATATTAGTTCAAAAAATTCATCTTAACTGGTTAAACCATGATAGGAAGTTTCTACACCGCCAGTTATGAATAGTCTATAATTATGATGAGGCAGTATTTAAACCTTGACATCCTGGGGGTATATGGTTCACCTTAAGCTGCGGTCCCCCTGAAATATGTGGGTTCACCTCGGGGCTTTCGCGCTGGATTTTCAGATGGTGGAGTTCATGAATTCAAAGTGCCTCACCCACCTTTCCAGGACCTCATCCACCAGCCCCTCGTCGGCCACAAATTTTAAACCAGCATCCTCAATTCCCATCTTCCCTTTCAGACCCACCTGGACGGCTATCACAACATCACAGTCCATTATAGAGTCTAGAACCTTTCTCCACTGGTGCTTATCACCTTCAGCGATATCAACAGTTCTCTCCTCAACGAATTCCATTTCTCCGTCGATGTAGTCATATATTAAAAGTTTTGAGGCCCTTCCAAAGTGGAGGTCCACCTCCTCCCCGTTGGAGGAGGCGACTGCTACCCTCATACTACTCCCCGCTGCGAATCCTCTTTATGAGCTCAGCCACGTTCTCCCCGAAGCGCCTTATGGTTTCGATTCCTTCATCATCATCCTCAACCTCGCCTGGAGCCCATCCAAATACCATGTTCCAGTAGGTTGAACCGGGGACTATCATGTCATTTATGAAGTAGAACATGAGGAGTTCCTGTATCGTTGCTGTGTGGCCTCCCCGCCTCGCAACTGCGATGGGGCCCCCCACCTTCCAGCTCAGGAATCCGTCTGAGACCCTTGAAACCATCCCAATACGCTGCAGGGCTGACATGAGGTCACCTCTGGCTGTGCCAAAGTATACCGGGGTTGCAACTATAAACCCATCGGCCTCCCTTATCTTGTCGATTATCTCATTGAGGCCGTCATCGATCTTGCAGCGGTGCTTCTTTGCATAGCTGAGGCAGGCCCGGCAGGACTCTATATTCATCCCCCTGAGGGATACTATCTCACATTCAACACCACTACTCTCCACAGCATCCCTGCAGTGCTCAAGGACCATCATGGTGTTACTTTCTTTTCTGGGACTTGCAGATATCATTAAAACCTTCAAGGACATTCCTCCATATTTTCATTAACTTCAGCGCCGCTCAGGGCGCTCTGACAGCTACAGGTAGGGTTTCTGGGGAGCCCTGAAATTGCCCCCTCAAGTGTGTCTATGAGATCCCCCCTCCTCTCCTCCATAACCTCAAATACCTCTGTGATGGTGAGTTTTGAGGGGGATATGGATGCAGCGTAGTTTGAAACCAGGCATATGCTTGCATAGCACATCTCGAGTTCCCTTGCAAGTACAGCTTCCGGTATTCCGGTCATTCCAACAACGGTGCCTCCGAGTGACTTGAACATCCTTATCTCGGCGGATGTTTCAAACCGCGGCCCCTCGGTGCAGACGTATACACCACCATCAACTGCACCAGAGGACTCCACCAGTGCAGAGCGAAGGTCCCTGCAGTAGGGCTCTGTCATGTCCACGTGAACGGTCCTCTCATCATAGAATGTTGAGGGCCTGTTTTTTGTGAAGTCCAGGAAGTCGTCCGGGACGACAAATTCCCCCGGTCCTATGGATTCTTCAAGGGAACCCACAGCGTTTGTTGCCAGTATCTGTCTGACACCCAGCTTCCTCAAGCCCCATATGTTTGCCCTGTAGTTGACCATGTGGGGTGGGCTCTCATGGCCCCTGGAGTGCCTTGGCATGAATGCCACATCCCTGCCATGAAGCCTGAAAACTGATATTTCGGGTGTTCTGCCGTATGGTGTCTCCACAGATTCCCTTCCAATTATTCTGCCATGTTCCACTATCTCGTATACCCCTGTACCTCCGATGAGCCCTATCATTGATTCACCGCCAGCCTATCCCTTTGCAACTCCCAGTGGAAGCATCCTTGCAACAAGCCTGGATATGCCGGTCTCATGGGCTGTCCTGACCACCAGGTCAACATCCTTGTAGGCACCGGGGGCCTCCTCTGCAACCACTGGCATGGATGTTGCCCGCACATAGATGCCCTCACTTTCAAGTTTTCTCTGAACCTCCTCTCCACGGTAGGTTTTCTTTGCACCGGCACGGCTCATCTTTCTCCCGGCCCCGTGGGCGGTCGAACCGAAGGTTTCATCCATTGCAACCTCTGTTCCGTGGAGTAGATAGGATGATGTTCCCATGGTACCTGGAATTATGACTGGCTGACCTATCTTCCTGTACTCCCCGGGAATCTCCTTTCTACCTGGCCCAAAGGCCCTTGTTGCCCCCTTACGGTGGACGAAGAGCTCTGTATCACGCCCCTTTACATTGTGGACCTCCCTCTTTGCTATGTTGTGTGCCACGTCATAGACGATCTCCATCTCCATGTCCTCTGCACTCATACCGAAGACGCTTTCAAAGGACTCCCTCACCCAGTGGACTATCATCTGACGGTTGGCCCAGGCATAATTTGCTGCGGCTGCCATGGCCTGGAAGTAATCCATGGCCTCATCTGAATCCACAGGGGCGCAGGCAAGCTGCCTGTCAGGTATGTTTATCTTGTATCTCCTGTATGCCTTGTCCATGAGCCTCAGGTAGTCTGAGCATACCTGGTGGCCGCAGCCCCTTGAACCTGAGTGTATCATAACGGCGACCTTACCTGGACTCACACCGTAGGCGGCGGCAGCCTCCTCATTGAATATCTCATCTATCATCTGGACCTCAAGGAAGTGGTTACCTGATCCAAGGGATCCCAGCTGGGGTATGCCCCTCTTCTTGGCCTTATCGCTGACCTTATCTGCACTGGCATCCTCCATTTTGCCGTTCTCCTCCAGGAATTTGAGGTCCTGATCCCATCCGTATCCATTTTCAACGGCCCATTCGGCCCCGTTTTCAAGAACCTCATCGATTTCACCGGGTCTGAGCCTTATTTTTCCCTTGCTCCCAACGCCGGATGGTACGTTGGTGAAGAGGGTGTTTATGAGTTCCTTTATCTTTGGCTTCACATCCTCATGGTCCAGATTGGTTCTGACCATGCGGACACCACAGTTTATGTCGAATCCAACACCTCCAGGGCTTATGACTCCTGTACGGGCACTGAATGCCCCAACACCCCCTATGCTGAACCCGTATCCGAAGTGTATATCTGGAAGTCCAATTGAGAACTTCTGGATACCGGGGAGGCATGCAACGTTTGCAACCTGATCAACCGCCCCCTTCTCAAGGTCCCTGAGGGCCTCATCATTCAGGAATATTCTTCCAGGAACCCTCATTCCCTTCTTATATGATGTTGGAACTTCCCAGACGGATTCTCTTACCTTAACCAGCTCTTCCCTTATATCCATGCGCATCATCCTCTCTACTTATAAATCACAGATCCAGAATAACTCTTGCCTTTATGAGTCCATCCTCTTCAAGGATATCCATCATGTGAAATGTCACGGCTTTAACCTCATCACGCCTCTCATGGTGGTCCTTGATCACCTCTCCTGAGGCTTTACCTCTAAGCCGAAAGCCATCATCATCTTCAGTTATCTTAACTTTGAACTTACTGAATAAAATAAATTCAGTGTCATGTATAAAGAGGAGTTCGTCAAGCCAGTCATAGAGTAGTGAAACCATATCCTCTGATTTTATTTCCACCCTCCTGCTTTCCTCTGCTTTGACAAGTGATGTGTCTGTCATTATCTCGAACATTGCAAGGGCGGCGTTTTCAAACACCTCCTCTGGTGTACGGCCATAGGCCCAGTATCCTGCATCTGCAGTCACATCAAAGAATTCAAACCTTTTCATTGGGGACTCTCCATTTATCTGATTCAGAGGGGCCACCGGTATTTCATTTTCCTGGTTAGTTTTCAGATGCTCTCTATCTCTTTTTTTAAATAAATCCCTGGTGAAGATGATAATGGAGTGGTAGTATGCACAGTCTCAGGAAACCAAACAGTATCAGGAGAAGGTTCTGGCTGCTGACAGTGGCCGGTGTTGATCCAGGATCATTCATCTTAATATCATTGGTACTTTCTGTCATAGTATGGGGCCTTCTCATGGTGGCGGCAGGGACCAACTCCAACTGCCCTGCGGGGGTCTGATCAGTCCAGACACCTCTTAAGTTCATCCCTGCTGAATCTGGGGATCACAATCCTTGAATTACCACGAACACCCCTACCTGTCAGTCTAGTGTCAATGAGCCTTAGGAATTCCAGCTTCTCAATTGTCCTGTTGAATGACGAGTAACTCGCCCCTGTCCTCTCATGAAAGAGCTCATAGAGTCTGCCAGCGGTTATGTCGTCATCCTCAGCCTCGATCATGCTCAGGAGAAACTCTCTTTCCTGTCTGTTGAGTGTCCTCACGGTGTGCATGAGGTTAACCGGCCCGGCGCTCCTCATAGCCCTTTCAAGGTGTTCCTCTGTTATTAGGGGTGAGGCGTCTGCCTCTGCAAGGTTGCCGCACACCCTCAGGAGGTCTATGCCGTAGCGCAGATCCCCGGTATCCACAGTGTGATCGGTTATTCTATCGACGAGTTCATCTGAGATTACGCCTGGATAGAAGCCCACCCTAACACGATCTCTGAGGATATTGAATATCTCCTCACGGGTGTATGGTGGGAATATGATTTCCTGGGGTATGAATATGGAGTTGACGTTTTTATCAAGGGCGTACCTGAATTCAATGTCAGATAAAACCGCGAATACACCGGTTCTTACACCCTCAAACACCTCATGGGCCCGCAGTATATCGTAAAGGACCTTGTTGGCGTTTTTACTGTAAAATAGGTGGTTTATATCATCCAGGGCCACCACAAGCGCCCTGTTTTCACTGGACAGGTGCTGCATTATTGCCTGGTAGATCCTGGAGAACGGGACGCCTGTTTCAGGGGGCTGATGCCCGAATATTTTGCTGTAGATCTGTGAGAAGATACCGAATCTTGTGGTGTGAAGCTGACAGTTTATATAGCAGCAGACGACGTTTTCGGATGTTGACTCAACCATTTCAAAGATCTTTTTGATGGCGGTGGTCTTGCCTGTTGCACAGGACCCCAGTATAACGGCATTCACGGGCCTCCCATTCCTCAGGGCAGGTCTTATGCAGACTGCAAGGGCCTCCATCTGGGATTCCCTGTACCTGTAGTTCTCAGGGACATAGTCAGGGTCAAAGGCATTCATATCCCTGAATATGGTTTCATCATGAAGCAGTATATCCCTTATATCCTTCATATCATTCACAGCTTGTTTTGAATGGGCATGTGGATTTTTTGTAGAGCACATGAAGATATTCAGAATGATTTATCTGGTAACGACTTAATAAGGTTTTTATCTGGGGTTTAGGTATCCTTTGGAGGGTTGCATGTGTCTGAGGGTAATGGGTTAATGGGGGTTTTTTCTTGGGGAGTCCCGCGTTAATCGCGTCTATGAAGGAATCAGTTTAAAATCAAATAGAATATGAATCCACATTTTAATTTCATGATTAGGGCGTCTGGTGGAAATCACTACTAAAAGCATCTGATAACCGGATGACGTTAATCCAACCGTTAGAGGGCATGCTTAGACTGAAGACATGGTTCATCACTTTAAAGATCATCAAATCGGATGATCATGTTGGGGGGTACAGCATTTATATGCTGCATAGCTTTCTGACAAGGCTACCATCTCTCTAGCTGGATCCTTCCATTCCTTTCAATCCACTCTATCAGTCTCTCAGCATATTCAAGTTTGAGCCTCTTAACTGGATCCGCCCTTCCTGTTTCGGAACCCATATCCGGCCTTGAGTATCTGGTTACAACCTCACCGAAGTCCATACCGGCCAGTATCACGGTTTCTGCACCGAGAGCCTCTGCAAGGAAAACGGCCCGGTCACCATCTGTGAAGCCCCCAAAATTGTATATGCATCCATAGGGGACACTCTGGGTTGTCCCAATAAAGTTCTGGAGGCGTGGCAGATACTTCCTGAGCGCTTCAAGGTTGTTTCCATGGGCATGAACCACGAGGTATGCCCCCCTCCTGTTGGCCTCAATTATATCCTCCATTCTACCGTCAAGGTCTGTCACGATTATATGGGGGATTAAACCCTCCTCAAGAAGCGCTGTTGTTGCACCATCTGCCGCCACTATGGTAACATCCCTTCCGAGCAGTTTGAATCTTTTAACGTGTTCTCTGAGTGATGGCCCAGCACCGAATACGATGAAGTCCAGTGAGGGAACCGCCAGGCTTTCGGGTCCCGGGCAGCCATGTTCCCTCAGGAAGGATTCCAGGTAGGATGCAGACTCCTCATCGGCCTTCCTGCTGAATCCAAAATCATCAAGTATTCTCCCATACCATTCGAGCCAGACTTCCATTTCCATGGGACAAATCTAGCGGGGGTGATATATGATTCTTTTGATCAGACACAAACTTTCTGGTTTCATCCAATGGCAAAGTTCCAGCGACTCCATGTGGTTCTCCAACTTGAACTTTATGGCATCATCACATGTGTAAATCTTTTTAAATGCACGGATTAAAAATAAGTACAGGTTACAGAATCCACTTGAATCTGGAGGTTTTTTGGAAATGGATGAAACACTGCTTATGATCCCCGGGCCAACACGGGTGGCCCAGAGAGTCCTTAAGGCAATGTCAGAGAACATTGTTAACCACAGGAGTGCACTGTTCGGTAAAATACTCACTGAAACAACCGAGATGATGTCCGATGTCTTCAGGACAAACAATAAATCTTACCTGCTAACAGGGTCGGGGACGGCTGCCATGGAGGCGGCGGTTGCAAACATCATTGAACCCGGTGACAGGGTCCTGAACGTTGTTGGAGGCAAATTCGGTCAGAGGTTTGCACAGATAGTGGAGGCCTTTGGCGGGGAATCAATCAGGATAGATGTGGAGTGGGGCAGCGCCGTCAACCCTGATGAGATAGGATATATGCTTGAGGAGAATGATGATATAAAGGCAGTCACCGTTGTCCACAATGAGACATCAACCGGTGTTGCAAACCCAATAAGGGAGATAGGTAAGATAATGGCGGATTATGATGCCCTCTACATAGTTGACACGGTTTCATCCCTTGGTGGGGACGAGGTTGATGTTGACGGCTACGGCATAGACATCTGCGTGACCGGCTCCCAGAAGTGCCTTGCAGCCCCACCTGGCATGGCAGCCATAACACTCAGTGACGATGCCTGGAAAGCTGTCGAATCGGTGGATAACCCCAGGACATACTACCTGAACCTCAAGAAGTACAGGAAGAGCGGGGATGCAGAGCCACCTGAAACCCCCTACACACCTGCAGTCTCACTGATATACGCAATGCACGAGGCCCTTAAGGTGATAATGGAGGAGGGACTCAACAACAGGATAAAGAGGCATAAACTGGCAGCTGAGGCAACCAGGAATGCTGTAAAGGCCCTCAACCTTGAACTATTCCCTGATGAATCGGTATCATCCACCACAGTGACGGCCGTTAATCTCCCTGAGGGCGTCACCGATGGGGAACTAAGGGGGACAATGAGGAACAAGTACCACGTTGAACTAGCAGGGGGCCAGGACCACCTCAAAGGCAAGATATTCAGGATAGGCCACATGGGTAACATAACCCACAGAGAACTCATAATAACATTCTCAGCCCTGGAGATGACCCTAAGGGAGCTGGGCTTTGAAGTTGAAATGGGGGAGGCAGTGGCTGCGGTCGCTGACACCTACCTCCCTGAGGATGTCTGAACTGGATTATTTCCTTTAATTCTTTTTTCAGGCCAAAATTCCTTTTTTCCTAGATCTATAAATCTGGCAGCGGTATGTTCTCTTCTTCAACCATTAACTCCACGAGATAGGGTTCTCCTGAATCAAGACCCCTCTCAACGGCCCCTGCAACGTCATCAATTTCATAAACCCTCTCTGCACCTATACCATATGCACCTGCAAGCCTCACAAAATCAGGGTTCCTCATCTTAACAGAGTAGCTTGCACCGTATTTCATCTCCTGCCACTGCCTTATAACATCAAGCTGCCTGTTGTTCAGTATGCACATGGTGATTCCAAGGTCCAGTTCAGCCACGGTCCCGAGTTCCTGCATGGTCATCTGGAAACCCCCGTCCCCTGCCACCAGCAGAACATCGTCATCCGGCCTTGCAAGTTTCGCACCCACTGCAGCCGGCAGGCCATATCCCATGGGTCCGAACCCCCCGGAGAAGAGGAGGCTGCGTTCCCTGAGAACCTTCCGGTGGAGGGTGACCCAGGTTGTGTGACTTCCTGCGTCACTGACCACAATCGCATCTGGTGCCGCATCGAGGATCTTCCGGACAGCTGAGGAAGTCTTAAGGATTTTCTCTTCGCCAAGAGGTAAATCATAGAGGGATGGATTTTTTGCTCTGAAGCCATGAAGTTCCCTTAACCATCTAAAAGGATGTTTCACATGAATACCATGCATCAGAAAGTCCCTCACATTCATATTTAACCTGAAATCTCCCCTGAGAACATGAGGATCTGTATTAACGTGTATAATCCTGGGGTTATCAATCGCCGCTGAGGTCCTATCTGAGAGCCTTGATCCGAGCACCAGGAGAACATCACATTCCCTTGCAGCATAATTTCCTGCGGGAGTCCCCCTTGTACCTGCCATTCCAAGGCAGAGGGGGTGGTCCTCGGGGAGAACACCCCTCCCGCTGTAGGTCGTCACAACCGGGAGCTGGTTTTCAGCGATAAATTTCCTGAACTCCTCAACGGCTCCGGCCCAGATTATACCCGCCCCTGCCAGGACCAGGGGCTTTTCTGCTGACCTCAGAACTTCAATGGCATCATCAAGGCGTGGTGTTCTAACGGGTGTGCTGGGGGGTTTTTCAATGGTCCCCACCCCCTCCTCAAGCACGTCCTTGGGGAGGTTGATGTGCATCACACCTGTGACTCCCATTTCAAATGCATCGAGGGCTTCAATGAGTGCGAGGGCAGCATCCTCCCCATTACGGGCGGTTCTACTTTTCTTCACAACTGGACTGAATACACCCTCTATGTCTGCCTCCTGGAACCTGCCGCCACCTTCACCCTGGGCCAGGTCCCCTGTTAGGGCTATGAGGGGCACTGAATCGGTGTTTGCAGCGGCCACCCCCATCACAAGGTTCAGGGCGCCGGGACCACCGGTGGCCACACATATCCCTGGCCTTCCAGAGGCCCGGGCGTAGCCATCTGCCGCATGGACAGCCCCCTGCTCGTGCCTCATGAGAACATGCTGGATCTCCGATTTTCTGAGGGCCTCATAGAGGGGTAGTATCTGTTCACCTGGATGCCCGAATATGTGGGTGAAACCCGCCTCCTCAAGTATCTCTGTGAGTATCTCTGCGCACACCTTCATGACTTCAAGTATATTCTGCCAACTATTTAAATCATGAAATAGAAAAATTACCATAAGTGGGGGTTTATTATGAGCGGGCAGCTAGATTCTCTCCTTAAGGAGGAACGAATTTTCAATCCAGATTATGAGACAGTTAAAAACAGCAATATAAGGATCTGGATGGATCAACACGGCATAGATGATTATGATGAGCTCCTTGAGAGGGCCAGGTCAGATCCTGAATGGTTCTGGGATGAAATGGCATCTGAACTTGAATGGTTCACTCCATATGAGAGGGTCCTTGAATGGGAACCACCCCATGCCAGATGGTTCACAGGCGGAAAGTTCAATATAACCTACAATGCACTTGACAGGCACGTAGCTGGCCCTGAAAAGAACAGGGTCGCCTATATATGGGAGGGTGAGGATGGTAGCGTCAGAAAGCTCACCTACTATGACCTCTACCGTGAGGTTAACCGTCTTGCCAATGCACTTAAAGGTATGGGTGTCGGGAAGGGGGACCGTGTGAGCATCTACCTTCCAATGGTCCCGGAGCTTCCAGTTGCTATGCTGGCATGCGCAAGGATAGGGGCCGTTCACAGCGTCGTATTCAGCGGATTCTGGGCCAAGGCGTTTCGTGAGAGGGCTGCAGATGCAGAGGCAAAGGTTGCAATAACTGCAGATGCATTCTACCGGAGGGGCAAGATAATAAGGCTCAAGGAGACCCTTGATATGGTGGCAGATGACATACCATCACTTGAGAGAGTCATAGTCGTTGACAGGCTCGGCGAGGAAGTGAACATGGTTGAGGGACGGGATGTGCGCTGGGAGGATGCAGTTGAGGGGATGAGCGATGAATGTCCCTGTGAGGAGCTCGACCCGGAGGATCCACTCTTCATACTCTACACATCGGGCACAACAGGAAAACCCAAGGGTGTGGTGCACACACATGGAGGCTACGCAGCTGGTGTAAGTTCCACCTACAGGTTTGTATTTGATGTGAAGGAGAGGGACATATGGTGGTGCGCAGCGGATATAGGGTGGATAACGGGTCACAGCTACATAGTCTACGCCCCCCTCATTGAGGGCTCAACATCGGTTATGTATGAGGGGGCCCCTGATTACCCGGACCCTGGAAGGATATGGAGCATGATTGAAAGGTACGGTGTTACCATATTCTACACTGCCCCCACAACCGTCAGGCTCTTCATGAAGTACGGGAACAAGTGGCCTGAAAAGTATGACCTCAGCACCCTCAGGCTCCTTGGATCTGTGGGTGAACCAATAAACCCTGAGGCATGGATGTGGTACTACAGGATGATTGGTGGTGGCAGATGCCCCATCATGGACACCTGGTGGCAGACAGAGACCGGGATGCACATGATAACACCTCTTCCTGTAACACCGCTCAAGCCGGGGTCTGCAGGGAAGCCCTTCCCCACAGTGGTGGCTGATGTGGTTGATGATAACGGTGAGAGCATACGTGGAAGCGGAGGGCACCTGGTTATAAGGACTCCCTGGCCTGCAATGTTCAGGACACTGTTCAGGGAACCTGAGAGGTATGTGGAGGCGTACTGGAGCACCTTCCAGGGGGTTTACCTTAGCGGGGATGTCGCAAGGATAGACGAGGATGGCTACTTCTGGATACAGGGAAGGGAGGATGATGTCCTCAATGTCGCGGGTCATAGAATAAGCACCGCCGAGGTTGAATCGGCCCTTGTAAGTCACCCTGACGTTGTCGAGGCCGCGGTGGTCGGAAAACCGGATATACTGAAGGGTGAGGAGATAGCGGCATTCGTGACACTCAGGGACACCGTGAAACCGGTACCACGCCTCAAGGGCGTTCTGAGGGAGCACGTCAGGAGAGAAATAGGACCCATAGCAAGCCCGAGTTACATTGAATTCGTTGAGGACCTCCCAAAAACACGTTCAGGTAAGATAATGAGGAGGGTTATAAAGGCCCTTATAAGGGGTGAGGATACTGGTGATCTGAGCACACTCTCAAACCCTGAATCTGTGAGGATGCTTGAGGAGAGGCTTCAGACAATTTAATCCAATCAGTCCTCCTGGTAGCTCCCACTGTACCTCCCAGAGCCCTTAACAGGGAATACAACTCCCTGTGCTATCCTCTCACCCCTTTTGATCCTGTACTCATATTCTCCACAGTTCTGGACAAGGAACTGGAGCGTTCCTTTGAATCCCGGGTCCCCAACCGCGGTGTGGACCGATACAAAGGATCTCAGCAGAGTAGACCTTGGAAGGTAAAGCATGGCATAACCCTCAGGTATCTCTATCCTTCTATCCACACTCACAAGATATGATTTCCCAGGTTCCAGTGTGTATACAGGGGGATCCAGCCTTTCAAGGGGCGGCAGATCCTTTTCATCATCAATCAGTGAACCTGGCCCCGTCTGCCGGTAAACCTCATCAACACGGAGGTCAATCCCTGCAGGTTGCACAAGTTCCTTGAAATCCGGAAAAAGCCTTATTAACTCCTTTTCTCCGATCATATCTCATTCCTCTCTGTTGATACTGGTTATATAAGCTCATCCAGTTTAAGACTTATTAGATGTGACTCCATAGTTATATCTGGTGGTACCATGCCTGTTATTCAGATAAGCTGCAACAAGCTGACAAGGGAAAAGAAGAGGGAACTCGTAAAACGCATAACAGAGGTCTCAAGTGAGGTGATGGGCCTTCCAGAGTCAACCATAACAGTGCTCATAAGGGAGGTCCCACCCGAGGATGTTGGTGTTGGGGGGATACTCCTCTGTGACAGGGATTGATCAGATTTTTTTAATTTTCAGGTGAGGGGCGGTTAAGGGAGTAATTTAAGATTTTTTAATTTTCAGCTGGAGGAAGATCAATTAAAAATACTGTTACAGTGTCCCGGGAGGTTTTAACGGTTCTCAATTCCAGAGACTTCACAGAATCGTCGTTACGGTACTGAAGACGTTTCCACCTGGAATCCTCACCCCTCTTAGCTGCCCTGGTTATCTCGTTTAAATCATCCTCCTGAAGACCGCTGAGCACATCCTCAATGCTCTCACCACCTGCAGTTTCCAGGCCGGTTAAGATTGAGGCTGCTCTATTTAGTTCATCAATCCGGATATCATCCCCAATTCTGAAGTTGAGTATGGCCAGAGGGGTTGACTCAAAAATTTTCCTGAACAACTTCTCCCTTGTTTCAAGTTCAGCTATCCTTTTCTCCATTTCACCCAGGACGATTTCAGATTCAAGGCGGAATGATATGTCACCTGCAAGTTCACCCAGGAGTTCCACCTCCTCAGGGTCGAATGAATCCTTCTCTGAGGAGTAAACGGTGAGGGCTCCGATATTCTCGCCCCTGACCCTGATGGGAAGTCCCATAACAGACATGTACCCCCTGTCAATGGCCTCATCCCTCCACGGCGCGAATGATGGATCATTCTCTGTATCCCTTATAATTACGGATTTCCCCTCCTTTATGGACCTTCCTGTGGGTCCCTCGCTGTACCTGCCCTCACCCCAGCTCACCCTTATTGAGTCGAGGTATCCATCATGGAACCCATAATCTGCAACCGGACGGACGGATCTGAATTCATCATCCTCCTTAAATCCTATCCAGGCCATCCTGTAACCGCCCACATCAACCATGATCCTGCATATCTCCCTTAAGAGTTCTTCAGTATCCTTGATCCTGACTATGGCCTGGTTACAGTCACTTAGCATCCTAAGGGAACGGTTGAGTTTTCTTATCTTCCTTTCGCTTCTGTGCCTCTGGATGGCCAGTTCTATTGTGAAAAAGAGTTCCTTCTCATCAAATGGCTTTATGAGGTAACCGTATGGCTCAACCTCTCCGGCACTCTCCATCGTGGATTCCTCGGAGTGTGCTGATAGAAAAACAACGGGTATATCAAGCTCTTTTATCTTATCTGCAGCTTCCACTCCACTCATGGGGCCCCTGAGGATTATGTCCATGAGAATAAGGTCTGGCCGGTGTTTCTCTGCAAGTTCAACTGCAGCCTCCCCGCTGTGTGCAATTCCAGTCACATCGTATCCCTGAAATTCCAGTTTCCTCTGGAGGTCCATTGCAGTTATTGCCTCATCCTCAACCAGCAGTATCCTTGCAGTCATCTTGAGCCCACCCTCTATGGGAAGTGGAGATCGCATTGTATAAAAATGGATCGCATTGTATAAAAATTTTTGGATGATGTGGAGGGATGACTGCTAATAAAGCTGATAATCAGGTCAGGTAAACAGCTGATCGGCCATCCATTCAGGCCGGAATTCCATGATGTCATCGTATCCCTGCCCTGTACCGAGGAATATTATTGGTTTACGGATCATGTAACCTATGGATAGGGCTGCTCCGCCACGGGCATCGGCATCAGCCTTGGTGAGGATAACGGCATCTATGCCCACGGTTTCATCAAATTTTGTTGCCTGTTCAATGGCGTCGTTACCTGTAAGGGCATCACCAACAAATACTATGAGGTCAGGCTTCACAACCCTCTTTATCTTGGCCATCTCATCCATGAGATTGACGTTTGTCTGCATTCTCCCAGCCGTGTCTATGAGGACAACATCCTTACCCTGAGCCTTCGCATGGGATACGGCATCGAAGGCCACTGCAGCAGGATCAGCTCCCTTTCGATGGCTTATAATTTTAACACCAAGTTTATCTGCGTGTTCATGTATCTGCTCTATCGCCCCGGCACGGAAAGTGTCTGCTGCAGCCATAACAGGTTCAAGACCCATCCTCATGAAGTACCTGGCCACCTTGGCGATGGTTGTTGTCTTACCTGTACCGTTTATACCCACGAACATTATGACCAGGGGCTTCCTTTTTTCTGCAAGTTCTCTGATTTTAACGCCATCAACACTCAGAACATCCATGACGGCCTTTTTAAGGGCCTCCCTTGTGTAATCTGAGATCTCGGTACTCCTCTTAACCTTCTTACCAACCAGCTCCTCCCTGAGTTCCTCAACGATTCTTTCGGCCACTTCAAGGGCCACATCACTTTCAAGGAGGGCCATTTCCAGTTCCCAGAGGACGTCCTCAACGTCCTTCTCTGATATCTTCTTTTCTCTGAAAAATGAAAGGAAACCTGAGCCCTCTTCATCGCTCCGGTCCTCAGTTTCATTATCCTCCGCTTCTGGAATGGGATTCTCAGTTTCTATCTTCTGGGTTGCATCAGCTGCCACAGGCTCAGGGCTGCTCTCTTCTGGGGAGACCTTCTCACCCTCAGATGGGGCTTCAGCACCTGAAGATACCTTCTCGGTGATCTTCCCCACTGTTTCAGTGAATTTTTTCTTCAGAGATTCAAACACTTACTCCTCACTTCCCCTTACCCTTTTAAGGAGTTCCTCTGCCTGAGGAGATAGTTTAAGGATGATGTCAGTTATTTTGCGGAGGTTTTCCCCCATTTTCTGGAGTGTTGCCTCAAGTTCCTTCTTCTGTGAGTCGATGGTTTTCATGGCGTCCTCAAAGTTCTTCTTTATGGCAACACCCGCACCGACACTCATTATGACCTCTTCTGTCTCCTTGAGTTCTGCCTTTATGAAGGAACCGGCACCAACAGGTACAAGGGTTTCAGAGCCATCCTTTCCCTGAATGTCCTTCAGGGTGTTTTCAAGTATCTCCAGTTCGCTGATTGTTGCCCGGACAGCCTCCATCTGCTGCTGGATGAGTTCAGCCTGGCTCTGGTAAATGTTTAGCTGGTTCACTATCTCCTCAAGTTTCTGCTGGTCTTCCATGGGATCACCTCTGGACCAGCGCCCTGACCACCGGGTCCTCTACCTCCTCGGGTGATATCTCCTCTATCTCCTCAATCATAACCTTGCTTCTTGGAACCCTGTGTTTACTTCCGAATTCGGAGTATAGTCTCTCGTAGATCTCCTCTTCCTTTATTGCCTTGAGTTCCTTTGTGAATGGCTGAAGTTTATCACCCATCTGGAACCTTCCTTTAACCCTAAATATCTTCGTTTTCATTTTTCATCCCTCAAGAAAACCTAAAGCTTCTTCTATCCTTGCAAGTTCAGGTCCTGTGGTTTCTTCACCCACAAGGACACCATTTGAGTTGGCTGCTGAGCAGGCACCTACAAGTGCTACACCATGGTTGACGGTGCCAACATCTGCCTCCACCCCCAGGGTCCCCTCCACGACCCTCAGCTCGTTCTCTGAGATGTGGGGGTGCAGGAGTGCTCCGCGGTTGGTCACAGCCCCCAGGGATCCTATGATGTTGAGGCCTGCAACTGTGGATACTTTAACATCAACCTCAAGAACATCCCCTATAACGTTCAGGGCATCCTCTGATAGCAGTGGACTTGCAACGGCACCATTATCATTGGCCAGAACAAGGTTGCCAACCGCCGTGAACCTGTCGGGGATACGGGTAACCTCAAGACCTGCAGCCATGAGCGCCTCAACTTCACGGTCCATTGCCTGATTTGAAACCACGAAACCGTTTGAATTTCCAACCGAAAGCGCCCCGTTTAGGCTGCTGCCACTGAGGGATGTCCTCAGGACTTCAACTTCAAGGGCCTCCCTCAATGCATCCTCAAATTTTGGGGATGTATTAACAGGTATGAGGGCCACACTGTCAGTTACAGAGATGTAGACTCCAATGTTGGGGTTTCCGCTGAGGTTGATCCTTCTGATCATAATCCACCATTTTTTTTATTCTTCGAGAATGGCTTCCACCACGCCGTCATCATCCTTGACGGCTCTGACCTTTATCCTGGGGGGAATCTTCTGGATACCCCTTTCCCAGATTTTTTCGTTGATGGATTCATCAATTTTAACGGTGTCTGTCTTCATGTGTTTCATGAGAAATTCTCTGACAATCTTAACAGCCTTCGGTGCTCTTATGGTTCTTGGAACTTCCTTTGCCTTCCGCAGGGGTATAACGTAAATTCTTTCCATGTTAAGATCCCTCCTATACCTTGAGTTTGGTCCTTCTCCAGTGCCTCATCTTTGGATGGCTTCTGACCCTGTAATTGGTTTTAACCATCACCCATGCGGGCACCCTTCTGTTCTGTCTGTTAGCCTTCGCCATTCTAAGTTTCCTGGCAACATGTTTGTTTCTACTCATTCAGCGTCCTCCTTGCTGTGGATCTTTCCAGCCAGTAACCCTGGTCTGGAAGTGAACGGGGAAGAATGACTCTGATCTGCAGCCCATCTTCTCCATGAGGAGGCGAACCTCAACCTCATAGTCGGAGCTGTTTTCAGGATTACTCTTCTCCCTTTTAAGTGTGAATAACTCTGAAGCGAATCTGTTGATGGTCCTGTAACCAAAACCATCAAGGTTCACATATTCAACATCTCTACGGTCTTCAAGACTCTGTATTTCATCCCTTGTAAGCTTTGGGGTCCTGTCATCACGTCGCGTTCCATCAGCAACCAGATCATACTCAGCTGCAGCGGCCTCAACGGCGCTTCTGTGTATATGCATTATACCGTTATTGGGGAACCCATCATTTATTATCATTTCAGTGGCTTCCCTGATCACATCCCCACTGAGTTCAAGGACCCTGTGTTTGAATCCCAGGGCATCTGCAGCCATGGATGCGGGTCTCCAGGAATCATAGACACCAAAGTTCACAGTTACAAGTTCAGCCTGGATCCCCATCCTCTGGAGCATCACAGCCATCAGTGAGCTGTCCTTACCGCCACTGTAGAGTACGCATGCATTCATTTTCTACTGATCTTTATCTCCCTTTTTTTGCCAGAAACTTTCTTGAGCAGCTCCTTTAGCTGTTCATCTGTTATCTTTGACCTCACACGACCCATCTGGGCCAGCTGTATCAGCTGGAGTTCTATCTGCTCAACGAATTCTGGCCTTGTAAGCCTCAGATTTGCAAGACGGCTGCGGGCTTCAGGGGTGAGTATCTGCATCATTATCTGTTTCTTCCGCATTTCCAGCTGCTGACGCATCTGCTCCTGGGCTTCAGTTTCCATTGCCTGTTGCTGTGCCCTCTGCTGGAGTTCCAGCATCTTTTTGCGACGTATTTCTTCGAGGTCTGTCAATTAGAAAACCTCCCAGGCCCCTTAATTTTTTCAGTAATTCTCAAGGCCTTCAACTTCTTTTTTTACTTCAGCGGCAGCCTTATCAAGGAATGAACGACCTTCAGGTGTTACGACTCTCCCACCATCCTCCTTTGTTATGAGGCCTGATTCTTCAAGCTGCTGAAGGGCTCTCCTTATTATTGCACCGCTTCCCCTTCTGAACCTTTCTGGCCGTGAACCCCTATCCTTTTTACCGCCGTAGTGGGTCCTGAGGCTGTTAACACCCACAGGCCCATCGATATAGACCCTCCTCAGAAGGGCAGCTGCCCTCACATACCACCAGTCAGGGTTCTCGGGCCTTCTTTCCTTGTGGACACCTGTCTTGACAAAGTTAACCCACTCAGGGGATTTAACTTTACCATCCTTCTTAAGGTCCTCGGCAACCTTATTTATAAGCAGATCTGCTGGCACATCATAAACTGTAGTCATATTTATCCTCCTAAGATCTTTTTTTGAAAATTATTGCCACATTTCCTCTTAAATCTATGAGCTTAGAATTTGTTTTTTCAACTATCTCGGTAATATAGCTTTCTTTTTGTGAGGCCACTGTCCTGGCGAATCTTATCTTTATAAGTTCATTTGCCTTCAACTGCCTCCTGACCTCTTCAATGAGACTTTCGGTCACTCCTGCCTTTCCCACGTTTATTGTGAGCGCCGAAAGTGACCTGCTCATCAGTTCCTTTTTTGATGGTGTGAGACTCAATTTTATTTCTCCTTTTCTGTTTTTTTTCCTGAATGTAGGGGAATCTCATGATGTGACCGCACTCATGACACCTAAAATTAACCTTCCCACCGGATATCCTTACGGTGCAGTTTGAACCTGGTTTGAGGAAGCTGTAACACCTCCTGCAGAACCTCCTTCTCCACTCTCTGGGAATCCTTACACGGTACTTCATAGATATGTTTCTTGCAAGTTCGGTGTACCTGTGCGATCTCCCCGGGTTGGCCGCAAATTCACGGTCAGCCATTCTGAAGAGGATGTCTATTCTCTCACGGGCAATTTTCAGCATCCATCCGGGTCTCTTTCCTCTCCTCAAGGTTTAACCTCTCACAAACGGAATAGAACATCCCTGATCTTGCACATTAAGATGGTGTTGTAACTTAAGCACAAGAAGAATATTATAAGTGGTTTGTGTTTCCATATTTAAAAAGTTTTTCCATCAACCAAGGAGCCATCCTGAGAAGTCAACCCCACCCGGCGGGCACACCATGGAACCATTTATAATATCCTTTATGATACCGGCAACCGCGCTGGCTGATCTGCCGGTTGTATCAACCTCGTGGACCCTATCACCATGGATCTCAACAGCCTCCACCAGGCACACGTCCAGGGCCTCGGCCTCAAGGTTCTCAGCGATCTTCTCCTCAGGGTAACCCCTTGCCTTAAGGCGCCCCTCAAGGATTTTTGGGTGGAGCCTCAGCACTATCACCATGCTGCAGCAGCCACAGAGATGGGAGAGGTGACCCTCGAGGATGGCATCGTCACCCTCAAGGCCCTCAACGTGTCTGCAGAGGGATTCAATGTCCACCTCAAGGTAACCACGGTCAGGGTTACTTCCAAGGATGAAACCCTCCTCCAGCGCAAGTTCACCCACGGAAAGGACCCTGAAACCGGAATCCCCGAGAATTCCAGCCACGGTACTCTTACCAACACCAGGGGTTCCTGTTATGCAGATGGGCCTCATTATTTCAGCTTTTCAATTATCATCTCTGCAACCCTTCGACCTGAGACCAGCATACCCCCGAATATGGGGCCCATACGTGGGGCGCCGTAGACTGCGTTGCTCGCCATACCAGCCACATAGAGGTTGGGGTAGACCTCGCGGGTGTTATCTATGAGGGCGGCCTCACCCACATCGGCCCACATTGACCTTTCACCCTGTATCCTGCCATCGGGGGTGTTGAGTTCCGGGCCTATCTTCCGCTCCACGACCTTCACTATCTCACAGTCATGGCCGGTTGCATCTATAACAGCCCCTGCCCTAACGGTGAGGGGGTCAACGTGGAGTCCGGCCATCTCAACAGAGCTCCAGTTAAGCACAAGACCTGTTATGCCCTCGTCACGTATCATAACGTCCTCTATGCTCATGAGGTTGAATATCTTGAGGCCTGCCTGGCATGCCCTTGAGCAGAGGGTTGATGTTGCCTCAACAGAGTCTGCAACATGGTATCCTTCATCGTAGGGCTTTGACCTTACACCAAACTCATCCAGGATCTCCTTACCCTCATCCTGGACAACGATCTTGTTGAACATCATACCGCCGCCCCACATACCCCCACCTATGGAGAGCTTTCTCTCAAAGAGGGCAACCTTCAGGCCCGCCCTTGCAAGGTAGTAGCCTGCTGTAAGTCCGGAGGGTCCCCCTCCACCAATTGCAACGTCCATTTCCATGTAGTCCAGGAGTTCCTCCATGTATCCTTCAACAATGGCTCTTGAAATTTTTATATCGTCAAGTTTCATCTTCACACCTTCAAGTGATATGTGTTCGTGATACACATTTCTATTTAATTGTTCCTCCAAATGGGAGTTCACTTCTTTATGATGATCCTCAGCACATCCTCATCGTTGAGGACATGGTCGATTCCCACCTTCTGACCGTCAAATTTAACCGAGCTACCCCAGACCCTGGCGTGCCGGAATTTACGGACAAAGTCTCTGTGGAGTTTCTGACACACGTCACCAACGGTTGAACCCTCCTTAATTATCAGTGGTTCACTGTAGTCTGCCTTCTGTCCCTGTGGCTTCATGTATATCCTTATAAGCCCAAGGCGGTTAAATATTTCCTCCCTGAGCTCATCGATGTTCAGGTTCCTGTCTGCAGATATCAGCAGGGCATCTGGAAATTCGTGCTTTATATGGTTCAGATAGGATTCATCCACAAGGTCTATCTTGTTTATAACTGTGATGGCCGGTATGTAGGCGCGGTTTGCCTCCATAACATCTATGAACTGGTCAACGGTTATATCCTCCCTTATGAGTACATCGGCATTGTGGATGCCATACTCATTGAGCACAGAGCGTATGATCCTCTCATCAAGGTGGGTCAGTTCAACTGTTGATGACAGCTTCACACCACCCAGTTTTCTCCTCTTCACGGTCACATCTGGGGGCGTCTCATTGGGTCTTATGCCAACATCCCGAAGTTCACGTAGAATCACGTCCATGTGGTCCGTGTTGAAGACATCCAGCACAATGACTATGAGGTCAGCGCTCCTTGCAACCGACAGTATCTCCCTTCCACGGCCCTTACCGCGGGAGGCACCGGTGATTATCCCTGGTATGTCGAAGATCTGTATCTGAGCCCCACGGTACTCCATCACACCAGGCACTATCTCAAGTGTTGTGAACTGGTACTCCCCAACCTTTGACTCTGCATTGGTGAGTTCGTTGAGGAGGGTGGATTTACCGACAGAGGGGAAACCGATAAGCACAACGGTGGAGTCGCCTGATTTCTTTATATGGAAACCCTTCCCCTTCCCTGAGGATGACCTTCGCTGGAGGGCCTCCTCCTTCAGGCGGGAGATCTTCGCCTTCAGTTTCCCTATATGGTGTGCGGTGGCCTTGTTGTAGGGGGTCCTCTGTATCTCCTCTTCTATCTTTTTGATCTTCTCCTCGATATCCATAATACTCACATGAACATTGTTGAAGCGGGGCAAAATCAGTGTAATCATTCAATGTTCTCTAATCCACATTATTAAATATTTTCCCTTATAATTTTATATCATAAATGTTGGTTTTTTTGTTTACTTTTAATCCTATTTTGACATACTATTTCATATAATAATAATACATTAACCTTTATGGTCAATGCCAAGAAATAAACATATGGACATGTGTTTCTGTCATATTTAATGCCCTACCTTCTTTTTTCTTTTTTTAGTCATGTTTGGGGGAGACTATACCCCATCCCAGATGTTTAAGTCCATTTAAGCAGCAAGGTTTCCCTAATGGTCTTCCCGTCTTTGTTGCAGATACGTAATCCCATATGACCCAGTCTTTGAATTCGTAACCTTTGACATTTAGAAGGTAGTGGCCGTACCACTCCCCGTCACTGCACTTGACCTGGACATGTTCTATTTTCACCATGTACCCCATTTCTTCCATGACACGCTGAAACAACTGACAGGCATCAGTACAGTTTATCCCGCTTGTTGTCATTCTCATGACTGCAACATGATTGGGGACCTGATCATTATAGTAATATTTATACTTGCAAGTCTTTTTCACCTGTTCATAGAGGCTCGTTGCATCATGAAAAGTACCTATCTTTTCGATGACCTTAGTTGTCCAAGGCCCTTTTAAAGATGGTTGAGGTTGAATGCTGATATAATTAGGTTCACGGCCATTGATCCTCACAAAATCCTCGTAGCGCCTTAACATATCCTTGAATGTTCCTAAAGGAACATGGTCACTTTTACCTTGTTCAATGTATATTGTATTAGGTTCACGGCCATTGATCCTCACAAAATCCTCGTAGCGCCTTAACATATCCT
>NZ_JAKLTD010000001.1:76742-122732 GCF_022014235.1 Methanothermobacter sp. K4 | reverse complement strand
CTTGAATGTTCCTAAATCAATCTTACCATTTTTAAGAGGCATGGTACCATCTCAGATTAACGTGTGAGCACTCTATATTTCAACACCCCACCAAAATTGGATGATAGTGATACTTTCAACCTGAGTGGTGCGATATCCCATGATGGGATCCTCCCATATGACTCAACTTTATATGGTGTGCCAGGGGCTGATCGAATCCACTCCCCCCCTATAAGAATATTATTATCATTTAACCAGTTAATCTTCACTTCCCCCATCACCTCAAGATACCCCGTGGTTGATAACCCTGTTGCGAGATTAATCCTGTCCAGGGGGCCAGAACCTACAGACACATTAGAGCCATGTATCGTTTCCCTGATAACATAATCGTCAAGGTACGCCTCTGTGTCCAGTCGCAAACCAATATAATCATTACTTGTATCAGTGCTCGTTGGTGTCTTGTATGTATATTTGAGAATTATGTCTTTCTTATCGGTGTAACTACAGAGTAGATCCCCATCACTGACACCATTAATTGTTGCTTCTTCATGGATTTCATATTCACCCCCTCCACTACCCTGATGGTTCTGAAGAATATTAAGGACATATTGCCCTAGGTTGGTGGATTCCCCACTCATCTCCTCATTTAATCTTTGAGTGAGGATATTATTCACATCTGTTTCGTTTAGAAATTGATAGTTGCTGAGTATTGTTGAAACCGCAAATTCAACATCCTCATCAAACCCCTCAACGACATGGACATCATTCCAATCAGTCCCTGTAACCTTATTTGTTTTGGAAGCTATTTTACTATGCCTTATATTCATTAATACCCCTCCTTATACCTTTCTACCATATATCCACCCCTCCTTCGGCTGGAGATTCCCGCCCTTACCATATAATACACCGAACCCGCGAACTTCAACAGAATGACCCGAATCTGTATTGCTTGCCGTTATCTGAGTTATAGCTCCTTGACTATCAAATGAGATCATGACTGCTGTGATCAGAAAATCCTCACCATAAATCGTATCGGTAAAGACACACCCTGGCTCTAAGCCAATCCACCCGCCAAACTCGGCATTCATGCTCATGACGGGTTTTGTTACTTTTTTATGTGACTCCATAAGTGTGCCCGTGTCAACATCTCCTCCTGCAGGGATCTCCATAACAATCCGCCCCAGACCTGGGTGCATATCCCCATTACCTAATTCCCATCCGTTAATGCTCTCCAAATCTTCATATTCTCTTTCAAGGTATGTTCCCCCAGCATCCCACTGACGATAATACTTCAAATGGTTGATCACGCCCGCAGAGTCCTCTTCATATTCTAATGAAATCGTGGGGAATCCATTAATGTCAACAGTGTCATGTCCACTAGCGTCCCTGATAAGCACTTTTCCCTCATACATTGTTGCAACCCACCCCCCTAAAGATAGAATAGAGTCAAATTGTTCCTTTGCATTCCCATTCACATACTCCCTGTAGGGCCATCCTGGGATTTGTATTGATGAAGGGTGAATTTCAAGGCCACATCTGGCAAGGATGGCTCTCAGGTTGTTGTAGTTCTCAAGTCCACTGTAAACTCCTATACCATCCCATTCCCTGTAGTTCAAGCCAACAGACCTGTTGAGGATTTCCTCTAATGAGGGTGGTTCTGAACGGATCACCACAGTACACCCTTTGCTCGTATAGTTCCTTGAAACATAGGTGATTTTATCCTCATAGATCACACCGGCTTCTGTTTCAACCCGCAACGTTTGCCCAGTGTAAACTTTAATATTTAGGCTCGTCGCTTCCACGGAAATATTATTGATAGTCTTATGAATCTTCAATCTTTTAACAGGGATCTTCTGATTATCAACGTACACGCTTAGATTTGAAATATTCGTTGTCTCTGGTTTTAAGGAATTCACGAATCCCCTTAAAAGAATATGATCCGTGTAATATGATCCATTCCACTCCCAATCACCCATCTCAATAGAGATCTCTGTTTCGGAGGATATTGCACTAAAAGGCCTATCCCATAATTTATACCCCGCCACGCATTCTATAGTATTCATACCCTCAACAATATCAGTGAGTACTTTAAATGTGACTGTATCCCCATCAACGCCTTCAAGTGACCTGTCTTCAACGATATTCCCATTCACATAAAATTCAAAATCATGATAATCCACACGAAAACTGTCTGTGAGAATGGGGAGTGTAACCCCTAAAACAACACTCTCATCATCCTCACCTGATTCGTATTCAGACACAGCACGATAAGTCCAATCCTCCGAAGCAATAGGTATTCTCTCAGGTCCATCATGTCTAAGATACGCCCGTATCCCCACATAGATTGGTCCTGTGGGCAGATTTCTCGGAGTAAACTTAAAAGGAACATCCCTGCATTCATCTGTTTGTAAAGGAATGAAACCTGATGGTGAAATATTCAGTGATGTCCCAGGATTTGTCTCGGGATATCCGTATAGGCTATCAAAGCAATTAAGCACATTATCATGACTTATATACATATCTGGGGGTCTAAATGGTTCGCTGAATATTATCAGGATATCCTCCTCTGGGTTTGACGGGTGAGGATCCCCATAGTTCTTAAATGACACCTTACCCTCAAAGCTAACCCCATTATACCACGGATTATTATATATAATGCAGAATCCAGTGCTCTGATTACATGCATTTAAGAATTTATAATTATACGACATCCTCATCACTCAAAATATTCCCCATCAAAATAATCATAATCGAAGTACATACCATCCACTATTTCCAGGAATGATGGTGGGGCCTCAACTAAGACGGTTACACTAACCACAATAATAGGATAATGATCCAAATTGTATTGTGGCTTAAGAATAACTCCAGTCCATTCTCTTATACCATCTGTGATTGTCACAGTCTCTCCGCCGGTAAATGTGACCTTCGTTTTCCCATCAATTAATCTGTGAACCTCACCATCCGCAACGGCCATATCGGATATTGCCTTAACTTGCATGAGGAGATCTTTATATTCATCAGATTCCGCATGAACAACGAGTGTGAATACAAGACTATCCCAGTTTTCAGTAACTTGTGAAACAAGTAATTCCTGATCATTAATTTTCCATGACACATTGATCAATTAAATCACCAGTTCTTAATCGGAGAATATTGTTCTCCTCTGAACCCCTTCTGCGATGAGGTAAGGATTCTTCCCGTTTCGCCTCATCTCCTGAAATATCTTATTATTAATTTTCGTGGAGATTTTCTCTGCCATTTCTTCGAGGTCAATATCAGATTCCACTTTATCCACGTATACTTGGGTTTGAATCTGGAGATTCACATCCTGAGAATAAAGACCTCCTCTCGCCCTACTCTCTGAACTTAACTGAGAAGGCAGAAATTGGGGAGATCCTATACTTGAGATTGTATTGGGGATTGTCGCTGCCAGACCCTCATTAAAGTGTTTCCCAAGCAGATACCCATACTCCCTCATCACATCATATGTTAATGAGGATAGGGGGCCCTCTTTTGGTGGTGATGATGGTAACAACCTTCTTATGATGCTAAGAACGCTGTTTAGGTTAGGAATCGCTGAACGGATTCCTGCTGCAAGGTTAGATATGAAACGTGACCCCCAACTCTTGAATTGGGCTGCGATGCCTGAGAAATCGGGTAATGGTAACTTGGGCCACTTGAAACCACTGAATCTTGATTTTATCCATGATGTGAAGGAGGACCAGACCTTGCTGATCAACGATACGAGGTTAGGCATGGATGGGCTAGGTAATTTAGGCCACTTAAACTTGGGGACATGTTCCTTGACCCACGCAAGAAACTTATTCCATGCTTGTTGAATCAGCGCCACAAGGTTAGGCATGGAAATATTGGGGAGTCTTGGCCATTTAAAGGTGGGAATATGTTCCTTAACCCATCCTGTGAATTTGTTCCACATCTCCTGCAGAGCCGTTACAGGGTTAGGAAGAGGGAATTTAGGTAGTTGTGGCCATTTAAATGATGGTATGTGGGTCGTGACCCACACTTTGAAGTCATTCCATGCTTGCCCAAAGCCTTCAATGAGGTACTTTCCAGGATCCCTAAATAATCTTGAAAGTTCCTCACGGATAGGATCCTCAATGTAGGTCTTGATATTCTGTATCAACGCTTCCTTCTGTTTACTCCACTTTTCAGAGCCATAAATCCCCTCAAAGATTTTCTCAGGGGAAAACATTTTTTTAATCGGATCAGGAAGTAATGAGAGGGGGGTTGGTCCGAATAAGGATGTTGGATCTGTGAATGCTCTGTTTAAGTATTCCCTTAGGTTTGCTAGTATGTCTATGCTGAGGAGAGCGGCACCAACCCCTTCACCGATGCCACGTACAAGCAATGATCCAATACGGGACCCCAGTTCAGGGATGCTAACCCTTGCAGCGTCATCAACACCCCCCGTGAATCTCTCCAGGAGGGTCCTTGCAGCGTCATCAATCTGAGTACCCCCTAAACGGCCTGTCTCATCACCAAGGATCCTCTTAATCGTGTCAATAAACCCCTTAATGATATCCTTTGCTTTGCCCGCCGCCTTATCAAATCCTTCAGATAATGTATCTATGAGGCGGCGTGACAGTTCCTCAGGCAACCTCCCCTTCAATTCATCGAATCCGTCGGACAATAGCCTCCTTATAGACCCAGTGACACGTGGGATGAGTCTCTTTAAGCCTTCGGCAAGGTACTCAGCGGCTTTTGTGAATACCCCAACAAGCAGTGATTCTCCAATTAGGCCCATGTCACCGAAAAAATCGTTCAACCATATCACGAACTGATCCAGATAGTACCTTATCCATCCTAATATATCCCTATGTTTTTCCGCTGATTTACCAAGCGCTTTGTTCATCCTCTCAGATTCCTCTTCAGTCACCTTGCCCGTGGTTTTCCAGTTACTTGCCACCTGTGCCAGCGCTGGCCCCACCGATTCACCAAAAACCTCAGTGGCCATCCTAACACGTTCCTGCTGATCAGGAATCCGAGAAAGAACCTCTATAAAATCGAAAAGCACATCACGGAATGGTCTGATATTACCATGAGCGTCTTTCACAGCCACGCCAAACTTTTCAAGTTTATCACTGTATTCCTTGACACCTTCACCACCCCTCTCCCATTCCCTTGAGATCTCAGTTAACTCTTTAGCGAATGGTCTCAGAAGTCGTGTGCCAACAGGACCTACTGATGCAATTATCCTGGCGGTGTCCTCCACACTCAAACCTGCCTGAAAAAATACCCAAGGCGATCAACGGTATCAATGAACTGTGTGAATGAGGAGTAACCTGAAACTCTCCACAACCCAAGTAGCAGGTTCACAGTATCCGTCGATTCTTGTACACTGACATTGAAGTCCCTAAAGACCCTTGCAAGTGCCAGTGTCACTGCAGTGGCATCCTCCCCACTCCTTTTAACCCCAAGAAGGGCTGCTTTAAAGTATCCCATAGTCAGGTTCACATCATTTGTGTAGGCTGCAAGTGTGTACATCACTGACGCTGTTCCCTTCATCCCTAGTGAGTAGACATAGTTTTCACGGATTAGATCCTCCATGGCTTCTCTCTGACTTTGAGTTGCATTTGTGAGGATTGCTGACTGCTCAATTATCCTATTATAATCTAGGAGTTCGAGTGTTTTATTATATGATAAGAATCCCGCCGTTAAGCCAGCAACCTTCGAGGTTAAACCATCAACAGCTCCGGTGAATGTGTTTGTTGTCTCAGTAGCTGTTTCAATTGGTTCTGTATCCACATTAACTGCAGTATCATATGTGGTCCCATCGATCTCCTCAAGTTTAGCCTTAAGGTCTTCCACCTCCCCTTCATTAACTTCAGCGTTCACTGTGGTTGTGACCTCATCAGGGATATTCCCTAGGAGTTCATGGAGTCTTTCAATAATTTCTGTAGCATTATCCTCCACATTCAAGGAGATATCCACAGTGGATGGGAGTTCGTCAAGGATATTTTTCAGGTTTGTAAGTGTGTCAGTGGCGTTATCATCAACGTTCAATGTTATGTTGAATTCCTCAGAGAGTTTCTCCTTTAATGAATCAAGCACATCCGATGCATTATCCTCTACTGTAAAATTCACATTCACTCTGATGGCAATGAATCTACAAGGTCTTTAAGATTTGTGATGGTCTCTGTGGCGAAGTCATCGAATGCTGAGATAGCGATTTCAACGTCTGAGGGCAGGCTGTTCAAACCCTCCTGGATAGATTCAAGGATGGGAGTGATTGCATCCTCACTGGTGAAATCGATTTCCACTGAGCCTGGAAGATTTGATAACATATTGTTAATCTCATTCAAACCGTTCAACACTTCCTCAGCATCCATCTGAACCTGCACAGCAAGGCTATGATCACTCAAAAATGACCCTCCATGTGGAAAAAATTTAATTACTTATTAACATGACATTATTAAAAGGGGGTGTCTCACGTGAAGGTTAAATGTAAGGAGTGTGGCCGGGAGTACACATTACAGGATAATGGAGACCCCATGGATTATAATTGTGAATGCGGGGGGAACCTAGAGAAAGACGAAGATCTAAGTGTATTAAAATGCAGCATATACCTTGCATTTATGTGGTTAGTGGCAGCTACAAATGGAGGTATCCAGAATTTAGGGGATATAGAACTGACTCTAATAGAATTGATATTATTTATTTTGCCAGCTATAATCATATCAGCCATAATCCTCCGCGAAAAAAACCCTAAAGAATTACTTGCCATTGAGGGTATCCTATTCCTCATATTAGGCATAATCGTCATCCATGACCCTAAAAGCCTGATCTATGGTGCCTTCGGTATATTAGGATTACTAGCAGGGGCGGTCCTAACCATTGAAGGAGTGCTTGGCACTATTAAAGGAGATTCTGATAAAGAAGGGCCCAGGGAAGTAGAAGGAGGTTTCCATGTCCTCCACGCAACAGCTATCCTCCTAGGAAGTTACATTGCATTACTTCTGATCAACCCCACTGCAAGTGAAAGTGAGGGTATCATGGCCCTGACTATCATGTTCCTAGTTCCAATCCTCACTGCACTAAGTATAATCTACAGGAAAGATAACCCTAAACCTCTTAGATCAGTCCAATTAATAACCGCTATGATCATCTTATTCGTCCTCATCATTTAAAGAATAATTTATCCTTTTGAGGGCCTCTAGTTTTTTCTCAATCTCCTCCTTGGAGGGTTTCACCCTGGGGGGTTCCATATGAGCCAGGTGATATTCTATGAATACACTGTACTCAAGTTCAAGTATCTCCCTTAAGCTCCACCCTGTCTTCATGCTGAGCTGGTAGATCCCCCTTTTGAGGGAGATCCACTCCTCCTCCGGGTTCCACTCTTTTTTTCAGTATTTTCAGTACCCCCAGGGTCTAGTTCATCAGTGGATACCCCTACTCCTATGATATCAGGGTTCCCCAGCTCTAACATGATATTCACGATCTCTGTGACCATGTATGGGGCTAATTCTACGTCGGGTAGACTGTCAATGTACTCTGTTAGGGTCCCCTGAGCTTCCGCTTCCTTGTATTCTTTAGTGTCCCTGTACAGGGCCCTCTTTAGCCCTCTCTGCGCTAAGGGGTAACTTATCCTGCTGACCTCCACTGTGAGTTTATCTATCCTATCCTTTAGTTCTTTAATTTTCTTCGCATCATCCTCTGAGACGCCCTCCCCACTCTCTAGCCTCCCGATGAATTCCTGGTAGGCTGTTGCTATCTCCCATGCCTCATTCCTTTTTTCGATGAGGGGGATCACATATTCGCTGTCAATGACCCAGTATCCTTCGAGCTCGACTTCAGTACCGTCCAGTTTAACCTTTTTCCTCCTCAGAAAAGAGAAACGTTTGGGGGTGGTCAAAGCGGGTCACCTTAAACTTTTGGTATTACTAGTGTTGGTGTGTCTGCGACGGTCATCTCGAGGGTGAATGACAGGTTATCCCCGGCTTTCCCTCCGGGTATGTCAGGTTTCAGTTTTACGTTTTCAAAGTAGAACCGTCCCAGTGTCTCCCCATCCACGTGGTACACGGTGTACCCGTATAGGTTGAGGGGTTTGTCACGGAGTTTATACTGCTCGGCCCCTGTGGTCTCACCCACCTTGTAGTACATGAGTTTCTTGAACTGCTCCAAACCATTCTTGGAGAGTATCTGCTCAGATTTTAGGGTGATTGTGGTGCCAGCGTAGCTTGTTATCTTCGCCGACTCATTTAATATGCTGACTTCCTTTGTGTCCTGCTTCACATCAGGAGTGACATCCTGGGCAAGGAAGGGTTCCATCTCCTCCACATATGATACTTTCACACTATCCCCTGTGTCTGGTGCTGATGCGAGACTGAAACCCTCAGCGTATCCTTCATCCTCATCGAAGAGGATGCTTGATACTGTTGCTGGTGAACCATCCACTGTCACAGTTAGATCTGCTGGTTTCACTGTCAGGTCATCACAGCTCCTGGGGAATATCGGTGGATTCTTCACATAAAAATCCTTATTAGTCCCGTCTATATCACCTATTGGGGTTTCCTCCTGCACAGGTATCCCAAGGAAGAACCCAACATTCTCCCCTGTCAGTATAGTTTCTGCTAGTTTATCCACAATCATATCCATCACCTCATATTCAATTCAATCTCAAGCGTAACATCAAAAAGGACATAATACCTTCTATCATCCACTATGTCCTGCCTGATATCCTTATCCCACCTAAGTAGGCGTACACGCGCACCGCCGACCTTTGTGTAGAGAAATTCTCTCATGATAGCCTCTAATGCATCATTCCTTTTTTTAACGGCCATTGTGACGCTATTGTCAACAACTTTCCACACACCTGTGAGATGCCCCTCTATTGTGGCCCTGTAGATTTTTCCGTCAAGGATCGGCTCCAGTTTCTTCAACTGCTTTAAGCTCACTATGATGACTGATTCGCCCTCAATTTTCTCATTAAAGTCCAGGACAACAGTGTCACTGATACTCATTGATTCCAGTTTATCCTTGAATGCAAGTTCCAATGAGTTCATGATATCAGCCACTCGATAAATGAATCCTCCACGATACCCTTGGCATCGATATAGGCGACTGACGCGGAGAAGTAATCATTCGGCGGGGCTGGTCTGGCATAAGCCACAGGGTGCAGAAGTTCAGGCCAGTATAGGGCCTTTTTCTCCACGGGGAACACCCATCCCCTTCCATAGAGGACCCACTGCAAGTATGGGACTGTGTTAGTGAGTTCACCAGTTGAACCCTCAACACTCCAGGTGTGACTGATCCTGAGTTCCCCCGTCTTAATGGGAGAAGTGTTCATCGCTATCTCTTCGAGTTCAATCATGAGTAGCGTGACTGTCTGCTCAATACGATCCTCCACTTCATCATATTTGCTCATGAGTTCCTCTGGCTTCTCTATATCAATCCTTATTGTCATGTTCTCACCCGTTTAAGGTGTAACTCCTGATGCGTCCTGTTAGGAATTATCAGGCTGACATTGTATTCTGTGCCACATACTTCCAGTTTATCCCCCTCGTCAACCTTCAGGTCTCTGATTGTTAATGCGTATGCGTCATAATCTACAACATGCTGGCCAATGATTAACCTCTCGTTCCCTGTGTTCACATGGAAAAATACTTTAATAGTGTGTTGTGTGTCCTCCATTACTGGTTGGCCTCTCTCATCACGACCCTTCATTTCCCTGTGGGTGAGGATAGCATCAGCACCATACTTGTAGAGGGTCTGCTGAAAACGTTTCAATCCAGTTATGCACACATCCACCCCCCCATTATCGTCATGGTTTCCATATCCTGATGCCCTGTAACTTGAGCAGGGCCTTTTTGAACCTGTCAGTAATGGGATTTTCAATGAGTGATTTTTTTGTTATGCTGAATCTTCCATCAGTAAATGATGAAACATCATCCATGTAATCTGTGAGGAAGGCCTGGAGAACCCCTGCAAGGACATATTCATCCTTAACATGATCTGGTGCCGTGGGGTTGATCCTTCCAGCGCGTAGAGTGTACTCTTCGATTTTTTTAGTGATGAATGCCTCCTCTGAATCAGTTAACTCATCCCTTCGTAACTCTATACGTATATCTTCAGGTGTGATTGTCATAGCTGAGACCTCACATTATTCGGGAGGCTCCGGTGGATTTTCAAGGGTGCTGAGTCTCTGACTCGTGTACATCAAACCCAAAAGTAAGAGTGCCGTCAATCTATAAAGGCTTCTAATATCTCTCTGCTTGTTTCCTGACATTTTAATGTAATCATTGAATTTCAGGAGTTCATATGCGTAATCACTGAAATCCTTGAGAAGATCAGGGGGATGATTAAAGAATTCATCGAAGTTGTTGATGTTTACACCTGGATGTTTGATAGAGAATTCCTGAATCATACTGTCCAATCGTTCATTTGTATCCATATGATCCCCCATTCTAAACTGTTATGGTCGCTGATACTGCTCCTTCCTCGTCCTCATAATGGTTATCAGTTCTTAGGCTTGCAACGTACTTTGTGAGTCTCATTTCAGCATCATAGTCAGGCACCACTTTAATGTTCCTCCAGAAACCATAGACTAACTGTGTTGGCACCACAAAAAGAGCCCTTGACTTACCATCATTTAAAGCCTCTAATGCGGGGACATACTGAACAGGTCGCCCATTATATAGGACTGGATTAGCTCCGGTGAGGGCCTGGTCCCCCAATCCTGTCTCACGACCCTTCAACGCATCACGATATGCTCTGTAAATATCCCATGTTACATAGAATTTCATGTTGGGAAGATTGTTCCTGTAGGGGGTGGGGAGACTCTCTATCATTGTATCAAAGAGATTCATCGGCCAATCCTCGGCTTCAGGGTCAACATCAGATTCTGTCAGTTTTTCACCGGCAAGTTTCAGCCATCCGTCACTCATCTTCAGGAGGGGATCTGATGATGATGTATCTCCATGGAGGTAATATTTCTCCAGGACATAACTGATTCCTTCCCCGAGAAGATTAACAATTTTTTGTTCGAATGCTTTGCCTTCAATGTTGTCCTCTATGGCGTCATCATGGATGATAACCTTGGTTACCATTTCTCGCATGTATAGCGTGTTCGTTTTAACTTCGGCAGTTGACTCTGGGGGTGCTAACTTCTGACCAGTTGCGTCACGTCCAGGTCCCACATCCAGGACAAGTGAAAGTCTGCTTATATCCTTCTCATATGATTTAAGCGCATTATCTATACGTGCCTCAGGTATGATAACTGCTGAATCCCTAACGGCCTTCACGAATTCTCCGAACCTGTCAACAGAGAGCACGCCACGTCCAAGATCTGGAACATCTATCTTTGGGACTATTTCAAATGGTTTGCCTCCCTTAATATCTTCAATTGTCAGCATTTTGCATCACCTCATTCTCTATCGATCGGTCTTCCGAAGAGGTCAACGCCCATTTCCTCGTGGAATGATTTGAGCGCTGATCTTCTGGTTTCTCCCACCTGGCCCTTCAGAGCCTGCGTATTCTTGTCAGACTTTAAGGATCCTTCTCCCTCAGCGTCTCTATCACCATCATCCTCTGATCCTGTTTCTGTCTGAATCGCTTCTTTCAGGGATTTCAACTCATCAATAACATCATTAATTGATGTTTTGAGCGAATCCATCTCATTCTTCAGGGCATGGACTTCACCAGCATCTACTTTGGCTGGTTTGTCCTGCTCGAAATACTGCTTCAAATTCTCAAAAATTGTTTTAAGAACAGATTTCTCATCCATCCTATCACCTCGTTTAATAGATAGGTATCTTGCTTTTGGGACTGCTGGCCTGTCAACAATAGAAACCGTTACAACGTCAAATGGCCAGCCAATATCTGCCAGTGTTGTTTTCTTCATGACTGCTGGGACGGCTGTGATGCTGAAACCCTGATACTTTCCCTCTAGGATACCCCTCCATGTGTCATCATCGTATACTTTTGCTGAGAGTATCCAGGTGCCCTCTGGAAGGTCCACACCTTCCATCATCGTATCCTCACGCAGTATAAAAGATTCAACTGGTTTAGCCACGTTCTTAAAACGATGGAGGATATCAACGTTCTGGTAATCCTCCATGAATTTGTAGGCCACCCTTTCAACCTGTTCCTTTGAAACAATGTCACCATCAAGGTCAAACTCGCCAGGAACCAGAACTGGGCCTGTGATGATCCTCTGATGCTCATCCACCTTGAGGATCATATGTTGCTGTATGCAATGGTCTCCATGGCATTTCTTTGATTCATCCCCTTTCTCATTGATCATTTCAAGGAGTCTGCCTGCGGCGTCGAATATCTCATCGTTACGTGTTGCTCCTCTAGCCCCTGCAGCAGAGGATCGTATAGCTCTGAGTGCTTGGAGGTACACCTCCCCTTCACGGCCATAAGGATAAGCATACGCCCCTGCAGTGGTGGGGTCAGCATCAGGGTTTACTGCAAGATGAAATAATGCATACTCTTCGACATCATTGAAGTCCTTGAGGTCAGGCTTCTCCCATTCACCATCATTAACTTTCCCAGCCTCTATGAGGCTCTTTGCATTTTCATATCCTTTCCTATGCAATTTCCAAGTCACCCTATCACACTCCCATTAAATGTAGTAGTATGGTGGCGGCGGCGGTACGGCTTCAAAGTCGATCCCAACATCCCCAAAGTCCTCCATGATCTCATCATAATATTCAAGTTCACTTCCACTGTACTCTGAAAGGTCATCGATTGGTCTTCCATTCTCATCGCAGGGTTCAGGGTGGCATCTGCAGAAGGGGTGGGGGATATGGGGGAATTCCTCCACCCTATAGGGGGATCCGTCCTCATAGTCCTGGCAAGTCTCACAAACATGATCATCACCCATTGTCACCCAGTTCAGATATAATGGCCTGCCATGTGCTTCGGCGTGCTGACGATATGCCTGGATTTCTGTGTCACGTTCAATATCCCTCGCAAGATAAACCACCGCAAGGCCCATGAACCAGATGATCTGCGCTAAATCCTTCCCATCCTCAAGAGTTGGTGGGTTTAAATCCTCTAATTCTTGAAGTGCGGCTTGGAGTTCATTGTATTCACGTTCACTGACACCATAACGCCTCATGAATTCTGCCTTAGTGAGTGAGTGGAAATCTGATAAGAAGGATTCAACATCAGTAACCCTTAAACGAGTTAGGACATCCTGTATATCCGTGAGGAATTCATCAAACAGGTAGTCAAGCTTTTTATGATCGTACTCAACTCCTCCAGGACGCACCATCAGATCTCACCACAAAATGTTATTAGGGAGCCGGCCAACCACCCATAAAACCATATTTTTAGGAGGTAGATTTTGCAACAGACAGGGGGGATCTCATGGCTGAAGAAAAAACAAGTCTTATGCAGGGTTGGTTGGCCGACACAATGGAAAATCTTACAGTTCCCTCCATCCTATAACCTTATAGAGGTAGTGTCGTATCCTCCCCATCATATCCTCAACAGATGCTTCTAGGAGTTCCTCATACTTCTCAAGATTCAATGGTTTGGATGGGATTACAGATACTCCCTGGTTGAGGGCTGACATAGAACCCATATCCCCGCCTATGATGAGCATTTTCTTTCCAGCCTCATATGCCTCGGCCCTGAACTCTGCCAGGACTTCATCGATTTTTTTCTTTTTTTCTTCGGCACTGAGTTTTGATGATATGATTTCATTGAAGCGTGGACGGTATTTGGCATAGATCTTCCTGATCTCCCTGATCTGGTTTTTTTCATAGTTTCTTTCCTGTCTCTTCACAGACTTGGCAGCACCCTTTGATGGTACCATGAATATGTCAGGGCCACCATCCAAACCAAACAGTCTTTCACGCGCCTCGGCGGGTGTGAGGACTCCTGACTGTACAAGGAGTGCGTAATTCCTCACTGAGTCTGACTCTAGGAGGGTTTCATCATTAAATTTAAATCTTGTTCTTTGGTTGAATTTCACTTGAAAGAAATCTGTAAGTATTGAGGATATGATGTTCTGCTGTGGTCTCACAACAGACTCATAGTATGTGCGTCTTGTTACCTCAGCGAAGTTACCACCCAATGGGCCTGTGTCAGCTATCCCCAACCGGTAAGGGTCAATCATATGCGCAGCGGCGATATCATATTTTTTCTCAGCAGCATACTCCCTGAAGCTTAACTCTTTCTGTGACGTGTTTAATGGGGTGAATGTGACTTTCACAGTATCCCCACCAGGTATTGAGAAGACAAGGGGGGTGTGTGGGGACTCTTTGAGGTGTTTGAAATTATCCTCGATCAATGCTTGAAGGACAGTCCTCCCGGTGGGGTTCCCATCAGGGTCCTCCTCAAGTTCATCTTCAAATTCCCCCGTCACTGTAATCACATAACTAGGGATCGTGTAATTGTCAAAGAATGCATAGTTGTATTCATCGATTTTCTGCATCGCCAAGATCGCAGGGGCTGCTGAAACATACCGTGGGACACCATAGTAGCTGCATACAGGTGAGGGTACATGGATAAAGACAAGCTCATTTGCCCCTACACTATCCTGGTCCTCCCCTGTTTCAGGGTTGATTTCCCCTTCATAACGGTAGTCCTTGAAGTGGGTGATGTTAACCCCATCCCAGGTCTGCCGGTACCTTGAACCATCCTTATGCACCCTGACCGTATGGGAAGGAATATATTCAAACCTGATAGGGTCGCCCTGGTCATCCCTCACAACTTCAAGTGTGCAGTAATTAAAAACCTGCAGATCCTCAAGGGCCCTGAGGAGGACGTATTCAAATGAAGGTTTACATGCCCTGATGAACTCCTCAACCACCCCTTCATCGTCTCCTTCTAAAATGTAACCTGTCCTGATAATATCATTGGCTTTAATGCTACAGGCGCTGGCATGATAGGGGTTGACTTGGAGGAGTGAAAGCAGGACAAGTGGATTGACTTTGGGTTCCACATACTCCTCAAAACGTGTCTCCCCAATGGCCTGTGATTCCACTTCCTCCCTCTTAATAGCCTTATACTTTTCAAGTGACCTGATTGAGAGGTGATAATTAAACATGCCTCCTCCTCCTTCTGAGAGGTCCTGAGATGTAAATCTTCTTCTTTCTCCTCATCTCCATTGATAATATGTTAAAAGCACCGCTGAACGCGTCGACCTGATCGTCATGGACACCCTCCATGGGAAAGGCCTCCAGTTCATCAAGGAATGCCCTTGTCCAGGGGGCTCTGAGGACTTTGATGCGCCCTGATTCAGCATAACTTGAAACGGGAAGGGCGCGTGTCACCTTATCCCCAGTCACGCGGTCAGCCCTGAATGTGTAGCCTTGGAGTAGGCTTCTAAGGTAATCAGTGACTATCTTACCTGAGGATCCTGGTTCCTCCTCCTTAGCGATGATCACTTCACGCCCATCCTCCTCAGCAGTCCTCAGTACCTTCGATTTAACCTTTCCCGGGGATTCTCTGAACCTCCGGACATCAAGAACATAATAGTAATCATCCTTATCCACACCCAGAAGCAAACCAACTGTATAGTCAGGGTCATTGGTCCCGTCAGGTTTAGTTGCTGCGAAATCCCAGTACCTGACACTCATCACAAGACCATGTGGGGTTGAATCAATGACTTCAAACCATTCCCTCTTGAACACCCCACCCTGCAGTGTAACATCCCAGTCCCCATCCTTCAACTGCCTACGGGTTACATGGTCAAGCATATTCAGGGCCTCTTCATATTCATCCCGGTTAAGATAAGGGTTTTCCCTCCACGTTGAGGGGATGAATGTCTTTTCACCTGTAATGAAGCGGGTTTTAACCCATTCATGTCCAATACCACCGGGGTTACTGGTGGCCCTGACGCGTAGAGGTATGTGATCATTTACTTCCTTTCGGAGTGATCGGAACATGAACCTGTACTGGGTCTCGATGAACTCTGTGAGTTCATCGAATGCGATATAATGATATGATGACCCCTGGTATCTGTAGCGGTCCTTTTCATGTTCCATATGCCCAAACTGCAATGCAGCGCCGGAGGGGAATGTCCACCGTTTTTTCTGTTCATTCCACTCTGCATCCGTCCCCCCAAGCCAGTTATGGGCCATGTCTATAAGGCCTCCTTCCTGGCTGAGCTCAGGATAGGTTCGTCGCAGGATTAGGGCGGCGTAATCAGAGTAATGCGCATACTGCAGGGCCCCCATAAGTAAAGCCACTGATTTACCGCCACCCGCAGCACCACCATACAGGACTTCACGTTCATCTGACAATAAAAACTTAATCTGTTTATGGAAGGGGTTCACAGGGATATATGGATTCAATATTATCGTCGAATAGAACAGCTTCAATTCCCTGTCAGATATGCCCTGGAGGATGCTTCGAATATTCTCTGATTCTTTCAGTTTCTTTTTCCAGTCAGCCACCTTCAACTTCAGCCTCTTCATCATCCAGGCCTTCATCCATACCCTCATCCTTCAGGTTCTTCGTGGCCGACACAAGATCCTCCAGCAAATCCTCCAGTTCACCACCACTCTCACGGTGTTCATGTATCTCAGTAGGATCCCCCAAGCCCAATGCTATTGCTAATCCAAGGTTATGGAGGTCCTTAGATGTCTGTAAAGTGAGGCCTTCCCCTCCATTCTCGATGGATTCAATGTAACCCTCCAGTGTGAGGCTGCAAGCCTTAAGGTATTTGCTCCAGAGGTCAGCATAATACTCCTTTGACTCCTCTGATAATTCTTCACGCGCTCTTCTTATCTCCTGGAGTTGTTTTTTCTCGTACTGGTATATCCTCTCCCGCCACCTGAGTTTGGATGACCATCCTCTGATTGTGTCATATGAGTATCCAAATTTTTCAGCGACTTTTTTCAGGTTTCTTTTGTCGCCAAGGGAGTAGTAGTATTCGAATGCTTTTCTTTGGGTTGGTGTTTCTTTCATGTGTGATCTTGTGTTTGTTTGTGTGATTTTGTGGCTGGGGTTATATTGTGCGTATGAGTGTGATGATTATGGGGATGATCAGGGCTGTTAGGAGTATCATGGTGATTTTGTGGTAGGCTTTGAGGGTTGCTATTTCTGCTTGGAGGTCTATTAGCATTTTATTGGTCTCCTTGATGTCGATGATGTCGTATTCAATGTTTTTCAGTCTTTCCTCGAGGCTTGTTATCCTCTCTTTTTGTATGCATCCATGTCCCTCTTTTGTCATGTTGTTTCTCCTGGGCGGGCTATGTATCCTGCGATGGCCCCGATACATGCAGAGCCTAATTCGTATTGTTTGAAGTACAAGGATATCATCCCCAATATGATCAGGCCTGTGAGTCCTAGTGCTTCACGATCCAATTTTTGTCACCTCAGTTCTCTCCTCTATAATATGTATGTAACGTAGTCGGAACATCAACAGAGTTATTAGAGAATACTGCAAAACTGGGGGGGTGGTTAAAGTAGTAGACCCCAGGGTAAGTCCAATTTCACTCCACCAACATAACAATAAACACTTGACAGGACCAAACCACATGACCTGCAGCAAATATTATACTCAGAATCCAGCTCAAAATGGATACCTTCACATTCAGGGCATTTCTCCTCCTCACTCAAAAACAAATTATAATTATCATATACTTTGACCTGGAATATCATGTAATCCTGCAATATTCATCCCCTCACAACAGGGGATCTGCTACGATAATATCTGAGGAGATTCCTGAGGACAGTAGTGTACAATTTATAGTTAACATTGTATTCTTTGAGGATAGTGTATCTGTCTATCTGTAAGGGATGGCCTGTTGATTCCTCCTTGATGAATACTGCAAGGGCCAATAGTACCTGTTCCATTGATGCGCGCTTATGTAATTGTTTGATCCCCACCCTCCGTGTTATGTAGAGTATTCTTTGTATGTCAGTCCTGTTGAGGTTGAGGTCTGCAGATATTGTCTCCAGGAAGAAGTAGTGTTGAGTATGTCTCCATTCACCATTAGAAGAATTATGTATGTTATATCTTCGGTTTAAGGATTCACTTATTACCATATACAAAAATAAAAAAGCATAGACTATAAAACTTAAGACGCTAAATTACCATCACCTGATCCAACATATTTAATCCTAATAGGAGGGGTTTTTCTCTTAAGGCATATACAGCTTATACTGTAAATTTTATCCTTTTTATTAGAGATATGGCCTTTATCAACAGTTAGAAAACATTTCTGCGCATAACAAGTAGTATAGGCCCCCCATATCAAAGCGGTGGCTATAATCTTAATGTCATTTATTTGATTAGGTGTATTATAACCTATCAAGTTCTGCAAATTCAAAATGATCTGATTATATTCTTCTTTTAAAGTTTCTGTAGTCTCAGTTTCTACATCATCGACATCGAAAACTTCTATTTTTAACAAAAAATTCTTAAAACACCTCTTAAGTTTCCTTTCTATTGTTTTTGTTCCTTTGTCCCCTTCTCCTTCAATTAAGTTTCTCGTGAGGCGCTGAATCCAATGATTTACCTCATCACAAACAATTAAACATGTAAAATAATCATGTTTTTCTATAGGATATTTAGCAGTTAATTTGGTGCACTCTTGATGATGTTTATCTGTCTCTCTGCAAAGCCCTATGATAAACCCAGTATCACAGAAAAATCCGAGTATATGATCTTTTTCAGTCATCTTGAAATTTCTTGAATTATCTCATCTACAGATTTAGCATTTGGATACTTTTGCACTGTTTCTTTAAGATCACCCAATATCTGGGCAAATGAAGGTAGAAGCCCCTTAGATTCTAAGGAATCATATATTTCATCTAATTCTTTTCTGACTTCCTTAGAAATAATTTTTTTCTTCTTAGTGAATCTTTCAAGTTCTTTTTGAACTTCCTTTTCATCTCCAGAAAGACTCTCCTCATATGGCACTAACAAAAGATAAATCTTATTTAAATAAAGCTTTTTTAATTGATTAAAATATCTTGTAGTTTTCAAATCATTAGTATTAGTTGATGTTAATACCAGATCCTCTAATGAATCAGTGAAATCTGAAAATAAATATAAAGTATCCTCTGATACATGCTTTAAAGATAGGTAGTACTCTGTTATAAGTTCATCAAGTTTTTCTTTATCTATATTACTATCAATAGCATTATCAAACCATGATAAAAGTTCATTATGAACCCTATAAAAAGGTCTATACTCAATGGGAGTTTTTTCATTATAAACCCAATATCTAAAAGAATCCCTGCTCTTCTTAAAGTGATTTTGATAGCTTAAGATTATCCTTTTAATTTTAATTAGAATATCTTGAGGGGTATCAACTGACAACTGGGTATTTATTGATCCTAAATTAAGCTCACCATGATCTGGCGCGCGTTTTCCTAAAAATTCATTTACTTGGGGAGAGTAAAATCCATGTTTATAATATCCCCATACAAATCCATCCACAGGGCATCCTAATTCTTGGAATACTATAACAATTAACTTGTTCAGCCTGGTTTTCCTTAAATACTTGTATTCTGACTCACTAAAGACCTTTCGGGCCGCATAGATTACCAAATCACAAAAATTTTCACAATCCATATCCCAAACCATCTCCTTGATAAAAATATCTCTCTTATATTCAACATATATTATTTTCCACTTTAAAGAAATAGAAAGATATATCTGACATCCCTTCCAGTTCAAGTGTTTCAGCAGAAGAACACCACCCAATAAAACATGAATATAACTAATAATAGTAAAAAATATACAGCAAAATGGGACACATAGTAGATATGGAACAAAAAAAGACACGTAAAATAAGAACTGGCATATTTGTCCCTGAAGACTTGTACACGAAATTTAAAGTAATAGCATCAGCAAAGTACGGAAAAAAAGGGGCTATACAACAAGCATTCTGTGATGCCCTTCAAATGTACATCGAGGAAAATAAAGAAATCCTCAAAAGACTCCTAGAATAACATTTACTTTTAATGCATAGTGATCACTCTACAAGTCCGTATACTTGATTTTATCACCACGTGTCTGTGTAAACCATGCTTGAAGGGTGCTCTCCAACACATGTTCATAGTTTTAATAGTTTCACTTTGAGAATACGCGGGGGTACTCTCGTCAATGTATGTACAAAGAAAAAAAGATGTATGTACATCCGCGAAGGTATCCCCAGGGAGTCTTGTACAGTCGACTGTACATGCCCTGTACAGCTGTATGTACATGATGTGCTGGGGGTACTCTCGTCAATGTATGTACAAAGAAAAAAAGATGTATGTACAAATTAGATAACTTTATAAAGGAACTCCTTTCTCTGAGAGTAACTTTAAAATCTCCTCTTCAGGAGCCCCATAGATCCTACTAGCAACCTCTATAAGATCCTCACCACGATCATTAACAACCTCAGTGGGGGAAACCATGCCATCTCTCTCTTCAATCCTCTCCATGATGAATCTTGCAGCTTCTCTCACCTCCCTCATGGGTTCATCAACAGGCTCAGAAAACCTCTCTAACTCTCTTTTCAATCGATCCTCTTCTCTGTTTAATCTTTCCAATTCCTTTTCTAATTCAATTTTCTTCTCAGATATTTCATCTAACTCTTCCCTGAGTGCTTTCACATATAAATCAGGGATTATACCTTTCTTTCTGAGTAACCTCGCGAAATATTCTATGGCATCAGCATAACTGTACTTACTTTTCTTAATAGTCTCCTTGTCAACCTCCGAAACCCTGACATTTATTCGCGCGGTTTTCATGGTGCTTCACTGTTTAAGGCCCCTCTTATCCTATTTTTCTCATGATACTCCCTTAATTTCTCCTTACTCTTCCTTTCATCCTCATCGTACTCTGAAGCCATCCGCCGGAGGACTTCCCCTACAGGAACCTGTCGCATCAGTGAATAGATGCTCATTGTCTCCCTGAAGTAGTAGTTCATCTGGTTCATGAATAACTGCATGACCCTATCCATGTCAACATCATTCTCCATGAAGAACTTGTATAATTCATCGTCCACTCTTAAAGTCACTTTAACCTCCAAGACTAATACCCCCCATTCTTTAATAATTTCTTTAGTGACATTATTGTAACAGCCACCAATGCCTCTGATTCCCTTATACTTGTACCTTTAATTGTGGCCTCTAAGGCGATTAGAAGCGCTTCCAACCCAATTAATGGATGCGCCCCCTCATCACGGAATAACCTCACAGTCTTAAGCGCTAATTCTTTACTTTCCTCAAATGCTTCCTCGGTCAATATAAACTTGTCATCCATTACTACGCCTCCAATGTGTACACCCTGACTGGTTTCCCATACTTATTCATCGTTATCCCCGTAGTCGCCGCCACCCTACGCGTGTAGATTGTGACAGCCTGCCGGGTTACATCATAATTCCTTCCGAATTCATAGTTGTGAAGGAGTAGTCTGTGCAACTCCTCCACACTCAACTCCCCATATTCTATGAGCAATTCCTTTATGGCCTTCTGGAGGTCTCGCCTTCCGCAGATCCTCCTCTGCATCCTTCCTCCCCCCATCTGTGGGCCCATCTGATGAGTTTACTCCATGCTTCCATTGCACTCTGGAGTTCTTCCTCATCAAAATCTCTTCTCATCATTTCACCCCCAGGGTGGTTTGATCAGCGGGGATCTTTTCTTCACGGATCTGGCTTTTGGGGAGCCAGTAAGACTCCCCTTTAGGTGTTCTCAGCAGTATGGCCTTGGGTGTTTCATGTTCTATTGTCCCTGTCACTCTTTCCCTGCTGAGTCCTTTTTCCTCAGCAAGCCAACCAGGCACCTTGAATGTGCGCATGCATTCATGGTCACCGTATTCCTCATATGATTCGTTGAGTATGTGCTGCAGGACTGCCCAGCAATGTTTGCAGATGTATGAACCCTCATCCCCGTGACGGTACTGGTAATCAGGGCATTCGCATCGTATCATATTATCCAGTACTGTGACAAGGTATTCCCCATTCTCTGACCGGGTGATGAATGGTAGTAATGCATCATCCCCAGGTAGAGGTTCGACTTTGATGTTCTGCGCTTTTCGCAGCCTCCGTAGGTGTTCACCTACCATCAGCGCATCCTCCTCTCAAGGTATTCTCTCTCGATGTTCACATAGTCCAGGTAATAGAGGATGGCGTCATTGATGATCTCATTCAGGGATAATTTCACTCCTTCGTCCTGCGCTGTTATCACAATATCTTTCAGGTAACTGTACACACCTTCAGGGAGCATTATGCTGGTCCTGACTCTATCCATGTTAGTTCACCCCCAGTTCCTCCTTGATTTTGAGGTACTCTGATTCTGTGACACCACCCTCACCATAGACTTCATCAAGCTTTTCCAGTACATTCTTTAATGTTGTCGTCCCTTTGTCGGCGCGGGTTAACATGATAAGCGCCTGGATGCTTTTGTCCTGGAAGTCATTCTCATGGAGAACCCCTAACTGTGTGGTTTGAGTGAACCTTTTCACCTTCACTGTGTAACTGTGGTATTCCGTACCATTCTGTGACTTTGCCTTTCCATTGTATGTGATCCAGACACCCCATCCTTCCTGTATCCTGTCAAAGTATTTCTCCAGGGCCTTGTGGCCTTTCACATAGTATTCCCCGTCTGCTGTTTGGAGGGTCATGACTTTTAGGCTGCCGAGTTTTGTGTGTATCTCCTTGATGCCTTTGCAGATGCCACGTATACTTTCTCCCTCCACGGGGTTCCAGAACATTGCTGATTCGTTCAGGTCTTCCCATCCTTCATCATTCTCTAATTCCAGTAGCAGGTCATTCAATATTCACACCCCCTTTAAGAGTTTTTTAAGCATTTCCAGCTTCCCATAAGGACTGAGTCTGAAGTATTCAGGGGGGACATTCACACCCGCCTTTCTTAGGTGCTCCAGGCCCGCTTCTGCCCATGCATCCATCCTTATACGTGAAGTTTTCCTCTCAGCTATTCTCGCAGCTAACCTGGCGAGTGATAGATGGTCTCGGGGTGTCCTGGAGAACATCTCAAGGTCATGGTATTCATCCATTAATCCCATAACATCAACCACCTACAATCCAAATGTGTGGTATGGTGCAACTTCGAGTGTCTTCATAAATCCCATGAAAATAAAAAAGAGGAGTATTAGGAGGATGAGGATCACAGCCCTCATGTTCAGATCGGACATCACCATTCATCCCCCTCCTGCAGGTCAATCTGAAGCCATCTTATTAGATCCTCAACGGTTTTTCTGTAGTGATCAAGGTTGTCGATGTCTCGTGTTATGAGGAGTCGGTTGTAGAGTTCATTCTTGCTTAATGGTATCATATTCCACATCCCTCTCCCCGTAAATTAGTGACGTGTAGAGTGCATTGTAGTCTTCAATTGTCTCTTCATCCCCTGAGGTGATTATGTCAAGGAATGCAAGGTAAACAATGTCTTCATCGATAAGTACATCTTCTTCTCCTTGGTGTTCCCTGAGAGCTCTGATCCACGCGAGGCTGCCTGCTGAGTGTAGAAGAGCAGCCGCAATGTGTTCAACTATTTTTCTGAATTCACGGATTGCTTCACTGGTTAAATGGGCCTTGTTGGGGTTTCTGATGCCCATCCATGTGTCGTGTACTTGGTCTTCAAGGGCTTCTACGGGTGTTAGTATTTTCACCCGGATGCCTTCATGGTCCAGGTAGTCCTGGTATGTTTCTTCTATTTCTTCGGGGTAGCCCTTTTCAAGGGCTTCCTTGTACTTTCTCCAGGCTTCAAGCCTACTACCAAGAACAATATCTCGTGTTTTCATCTTACCACCACACATAATTTTATAGATAATATAGTATATATATTTTTTGGTATATTGGTATAGTGGTTAAATATTATAAATATTTTTAAGCTATGCTCCGAAAAAATAGAAACCATGAAAAGTGAAAAGGTCAACACAAGTGTCAATATCGATGCAAAAAAGTTCAAACTCTTCAAAGTCATCGCAATGCTAAAATTCGAGAAAACGCCAATTACCTCCGCATGGGAAGAAGCTATTGATTTGTTTATCGAAAAAAATAAAGAATATCTTGACGAAATTAAAGAATAGACCAGTGAAACTCTTTCTTCAGCCCCCCTCGGTGTTTTCATCTTACCACCACGCACTAAAGGGGGGCACCTATATATAACACTACCATTAATACCTATCACATAGCATCCCCCTAAGGGATGCGCAACCCCAGGGGGCTATTAGGGGATGTCACTTTTTGGTGGGCGCCAAAAGAACTTCCTTCTAAAAACCCCCTGGGGACCCCACCCTATGAAAGGTTAATAAGAAAAGAATAAATAATACCTTTAACCTTAGAGAGCCCCTGAAAACTAATCACCATTATCTCATTCTCTTCAAAAACTCAGGATCTGAAACAATAATATTATAGAGTTTCTCCGTTTTCTTCACCCACTCCCTCAACTTCTCCTGAGACTCACGCAACTCCTTAATCTCCCTCTCCTTAGCCTCCAACTCACGGACAATCTCCCTAACCTCATCAGACATAACCCTCCTAACACGTGACTTTTCCAAGGTTAATGCATGCATCCTCTTCCTATACTCTCGCTTCAGGTGCTCAATATTAGCCTTAAAATAAGCCTCCGTGACGGGATTAACCTTATGGCCCAGACACCAATCGATCATGAGCTTATCCATTCCCTCCTTATAAAGGATGCTCGTGAATAACTTTCTAAGTTTATGTGATGTGAACCTGCGCGATCCATTCTCACAGAAACCCATACCTAAAGAATCATTTATCCTCTCAAAAATGGCCATATAATTGGAGCGCATTATGGGCTTATTAGAACGACTTACGAATAAAGGATCCTCTGAATTTGTGGCGGGCACACCCTTAAGTTTCCTGTGTTTCAAATATTCCAGGATCTTAAGGTTAGCCTCAGGCGTGCTGAATGTCACATAGGGCATTCCTGTCTTCACACGTCTGATCTTCCACACACCAATGATCTCCTCATCCATAATCCTCTTTTTTAACTCATTATACTCTCCACCCAGGACATTAAAGCCGATCGCACTATTATAATCATGAAGTGTGAGGCTTTGCACTTCTGCAGCGCCCATTCCACTCGTGAGGTGCAGTAGGATTATGGCTTTCTCTCTGATTTTAACATTATCAACAACATGCTTCACCTCTTCAATAGTAAGAAGCTCTTCAAGTGATGCATTGTTATTAGTGTTGGTCTTGTAGGTGATACGTGGCGTGTCTATCTCATATTCATTGTAGATCGTTTTCAGACGTGAAAGGTAGAGGTTTATGGTTGATTCTCTGATCCCATTTTCTTCGAGTGCTTTGATGTACTTGATGAAATATGTTCTGATACGCCTTTTTCTTCTTCTAACACCACGGTCCTGTTCATTCTCGGCTTCCTCAATGAGTTCTGTGAGGTTCTTTTTACCTGTTACTGGGAGATAGTATTGTAAAGCCGCGATATATGATCTGATCGTTCCTTGTTTTATATTCCTTGTTAAAATAAAATCCTGGAATAGGGGGTCTTGTGTTACTTTATCTGGGGATGGTTTCTTGGTGGGCATGAATTATCTGTATAAAAGCACTGTCTATAAATGTAGACATTTCTATAAAACTTTATATCATAAAATTCATAATATACCACGGTGATTTTATGAGGGTTGAGGACGTTATGGTTACAGATGTTGACACCATTGACATATCGGCCAGCCTTGAGGATGTTCTCAGAAACTATGTTGAGAACGGCAAGGGTAGCTCGGTTGTTGTCAAGGATGGTGTCAAGGTTGGAATTGTAACCACATGGGACGTGCTTGAGGCAATTGCCGAGGGGGATGATCTTGGAGAGGTCAAGGTATGGGAGGTCATGGAGAGGGACCTTGTGACAGTCCCACCAGGGGCAACCCTGAGGGAAGCTGCTGAGAGGATGGTCAAGAACGTTGTCTGGCGCCTCCTGGTTGAGGATGACGACGAGATAATCGGCGTGGTCAGTGCAACAGACATACTCAGGGCCAAGATGGCCAAACGCTACTGAAAAATTACATTTTTCTTCAATCTGAATTACGAATTGATTTTTTAGATTATAAAAAATATGGTTATGGTGCTGTTTGAAATTATTTTTCTACTTGTTGATTTTTTAGATTATAAAAAATATGGTTATGCTGCTGTCCATAGCAGCACACCTGGTTCCTGATGAAGGAACTTAAAGGACGTCTGGTTGAATCCACCCAGAAGGAACAGTTTCGTGAACACCGCATCTTCCAGTTCCCTGTTCATTATCACCGTTGTGTACTGGTTCCCACTTCCAATGACAATGAGGCTGAGCTGGGCGTTGCTGTCCACAATCTCATTCCTGACAAGGAGGTTACCCTCTATTATTATGAGCTTGTGTGGGTTTATCCTCTGAACGGTTCGGTTGTTGCCGATGGCTATCGTTGCATTTGTTGTATTGTCCCTTTTCTCTATGATGGTTCCAACCAGGTTGTCCTCCACCATTGTGTTGACTGTCTGAATCACGGTTGTATTGTTCACAACCTGGGGCTTTGAACTTCCCATTGACGGATAGTAGCCGTACCTTGAACCTGTTTTCTTCTTGAAGTCCCAGGTACCGAAGTATGTCCACCATGGGGCCTTGCCGAGCATGTCAGAGCTGAGTACAAGCACGAAGGGTTTTGGTTTTGATGGGTGTGAGTATCTGAGTACACTGTCAGCCTCCTTCTCTGTGAGGCCGTAGCGTCCTGTCATAACTGCCCTCGCATCATCCCTTGAAAGTCCCAGGGTTGATGTAAGTATCTCGGCGGTTTTACCACTGTCGTTTGTGTAGTTGTCGAGGGTTTCATAGGCAAGGTCTCCGCTGGATGATAGCATTGTGAGTATGCCCCTTGAGAGTGTTTCGTTACTGGTTGTCAGCGCCTTACCGATCCAGTAAGCCCTTGGAGTGTTCTGTGAACCACCGTCGAAAGTCACGGGCCTGTCGGCTGCAACAGCAAAGAGGTGGCCGAAGTCCCACCAGGACATGACCACGGTGTCCTTGCTGGTGTTCTTCTTGACCCACTCCATTGATTTCCACATCCCATCATCTGTGCCCGGCGCAACACCTGATGTCAGTGAATGTGCTCCGCTCACAGAGGGGGCCACCACTGCCAGGACAACAAGGGCCATCATTACAGGGGCCCTCACCTCTGGCTTTTTGACCAAGTATATGAATCCAGCTGCAATCACCCCTGCAAGGAGTTTAACAGCAACTGAGACACCGAAGGGCATTGCAATGGCAATCGCAGCCACAAAGGCAACCAGTGCAATGGAGGATGCTGTCTTAATATTTTCCCTGAGGTATTCAACCAGGAAGCCTGTGAATATCCCTGCTGAAAGTCCCAGGGGTATTGCAAAGGTTGGTATGAACCTTGAACCCTTTGTGACGGCGTATCCACTCATCACCAGCCATACGGCCATGAGGACAGCGTATAGGAGATACCGGTGCTTCATTTCACTGTCAGTGGTGCTGGTTTTATTCTGCCTTTTAATGAATTTGCTCTTCTTGCCGGCCTTCAACTTTCTGTCCGGTTCCTTAACCTGGACCTCAGGCTCTCGGTACTTCCACAGGAGGGCGCCGACACCGAGTACGCCGAGAAGGAATACCAGAAGGCCACCAACACCACCAACAACCGATCCCTGCCCTGGCATGAACAGGTTCTTTGCCCCGGCCCCTGTGGTTATGAATTCAGGGATCTGGAGCTCTGAAACTGACACATACACGTTGGGGTAGGCTGTTGTCTGGGCTGTTGCCTGTATCTGGGTGGTGCTCACAAGACCCGTCACGGCACCAGCCAGGCTGGAAAACCCTCCGAATATGCCTATGAGAATCCCGCCACCTAAGAGGAGAACCAGGAGGGGGAATATCTCGCGCTGATGCAGCAGCCAGTCAACCTTACCAGTGAACTCCCTATCGGGTTTCTCACCCAGAACGTACCTTGAGATAAGGGAGTAGACTATGATGAAGGCCACCAGAACGGCCAGATAGAATATGTAACCGACCCATGCAGCTGAGAATACGAGTATTGAAACTGCAGCTGCAAGTGCATAGGCTGTTTTCCTTTTGAGATCCACTGCAAGCATGCTCTCTGTGAAGAACCAGAACACCAGCAGTGGAAGAACGAAGTTGAACATGTCAGTGTCAAAGAAACCGGCGTAGGTGTGGGCAACGTAGGTGGGGACCAGTCCAACCACCAGGGCCGCTGCGATGCCCCCGTAGTCATTGGTGATTCTCCTGACGAAGAGGTAGGCGGGGATGACGCAGAGGGAACCTATCAGGGCCCCCATCCAGAAAGCCACCTCCTTGAGGCTGAAGTCTCCAAAGACGTTGGCCACCCTGTAGGCAGCGGAGGTTATGTAAACTATGAGTGGAGGGTAATCAACGGGTCTCCCTGGTGGGTAGTAGGAGTGGAGGTCGTAGGGTTTGCCATCAACAAGGGTATCCCCCATTATGCCCCTGGTGAGGTAATTCATTGTGAGCCTGTAGTTGTAGTATGAGTCCATCTCACTGAAGTATGGCAGTCCATCTGAGTCCTTATAGAAGTCCTTTGCATCAGCAGGGACCCCACCGATGTTACTGGCCTCGGCCCTTATATAGAATACGGCTGAGAACAGCACTATAATTATTATGAAGGGCTTCAATTTTTCAAGCAGATTTCTGATATCCATTCAACCGCCTCTTTACCTTTAACTTGGTAATAAATTCAGGAACTTATGGATGATGTATACTCTTTAGTTCAGTAAATACTTATAAACTTTGATCTGTCTACAGGCTGAGGCAGTGTCCAGCTGAAAATGTACCCCATCATGCAGCTGGAACATCGTCAACCGAGCAGGTGAATCGACACTTGGGGAATCCCTTGCAGCCCACGAACTCACCGTAACGCCCTGAACGTTTTATAAGATTGGATCCACACTCAGGACACTTACCAACGATTTCTTCACCTTCGGACTTTTTCTTCCCACACGCCGGGTCAAGGCAGGCCCTCTGACGCGGCCGGCCATAGGATATCATGGGAAGCCCGCATCTTTCGCAGCGACTTTTAAGTACACTGGCCCCCCTGGGAAGTGAATACACGGTCCTGCAATCAGGGTAACCTGAACACCCCACAAAGGTGCTTTTGTTCCTGGGGGAATATTTTATGACAAGATTCCTGCCACATTCAGGGCATTCACCAACAACCCTGCTGTCCTGATAGGCTTTATAGAGGTCCCTGCCTATGTCCTTCATGTTCCTCTCAATATCACCGAGTATGGATTTAACCTCCTCTATGGCCTCATCCACGACCCTCTCGCGGCTTATCTTTCCCTCCATGATCTCCTCGAGTTCCCTCTCAAACTGCCTTGTGAGCTCCTCACTGGTGATCTTCTCACAGTACTTTGTGAGGGTGTCAATTATGTTCTCACCCAGGGGACTCACACGTATCTTCTTACCCTCAATGTACTTCCTGTCATAGAGCTTGGCTATTATATCGGCACGGGTTGACTTGGTTCCAAGGCCCCTCTTCTCCAGTTCCCTTATGAGTGAGGCCTCATTGTATCTGGCGGGAGGTTTTGTCTCCTTCTCCAGGGCGGATACCCCCACAACGCCCATAACATCCCCCTCGGATATATCAGGGAAAACCTCATCTTCAATGCGGGTGTAGGGGTAGCTGTCCATCCATCCCCTCTTGCTCACCCTCTTTCTTGAGAAACTGAACTCCTCCCCTCCTATTTCAAGGTCCACCCTCATTGTCTGTAGAACGGCATCCTCACCGAATACGCTGATGAAACGGTGGACGATGAGTTCATAGATCTTCCTTTCATCACTGGAGAGATCTGATGGGAGAAGACCTGTCGGGTGTATTGCAGGGTGTGCATCATCCACCTTTTTACCCTCATGGGGTTTGAGGGGTTCCCTGAGCCCTTCAATGTGCGCACCGAATCGGGGGTCCCCTGAAAGCCTGTCCAGTATCTTACGGTAACCTATGCTTTCAGGGAGTTTCTGGGATGATGTCCTGGGATAGGATGTGTAACCCTCGGTGTAGAGGTTCTGGGCGATGGTCTGGGTCTTCTTGGGGCTGAATCCAAATACGCGGTATGCCTCTGACTGGAGCGATCCAAGGTCAAAGGGCACAGGTGGTTTCCTTATGGTGTCCCTTACCTTCACACTTCTAACAGAGGCATCGCTGCCATCACACCTCTCAAGGACCTCATCAACAAGTGGGCGCTGGAATATCTTTCCCCGTCTGCTCTCTGCAATGATCCCTGATTCCAGTTCTGCCTGGATTATCCAGTAGGGGACCGGTTCGAATTCCCGTATCTCCTTCTCCCTTTCAACGAGTATCGCAAGGGTGGGGGTCTGAACCCTACCGGCAGATAATTTAATGAAGCGGTTGGTCGCCTCCTTCACGGATTTCATGAGGGACCTTGAGATGTTCACACCGAATATGAAGTCAAGGATGTGCCTTGCAGCTCCACTGTCCACCTGACCGCAGTCGAGTTCTATGGGGTTCTCATAGGCGCTCCGTATCTCCTCCCCTGTGAGGGTTGAGAACTTCATCCTGACGGTTTTCTTGAGCGCATCCCCGCCGCAGCCATATCTGATGGCGTTGAAACCGATGAGTGTACCCTCTATGTCGTAATCACAGGCATGTATGTAGCGGTCAGCGCCGGCAGCGAACTTTTTTATTACATTGAGGTAATCCTTAACGTAGTTCTTCTTCTTATCAATCTCATGAAGGGGCGCCCATTCAAGGTCAAAGAAGTGCTCATCCCCGGGTTTACTGGGGCGAAGTGAATAGAGGTGTCCAACCGCTGATACGATGGTCACCCTTTTATTACCTTCATAATATTCCCAGTAGGACACCTTCCTGTACTTCTTTTTCTCTGCATCTGGAAAGAGTGCTCCCGCGATCTTCTCTGAGGACTTGGGCTTCTCACATATTATAACTTCGTGCATCTTACCACTCAGAATCGTCACCTGTAGAATCCATAGAAGTCACTGCAGTAGCTGCACATTGGGTACTTGCCGTAATGATAATGGCTTGAGTCATCGGCATTTATGTTGAACTTCTTATGGCATATGAAGCACACTTCTATCTTCTCTTCGTCTGAGGACTTCCCTTCACACATATATGATCCCCTAAACGATCCTGTGCTTCTGAAGAAGAAGGATTTCATCCTTTGTAAGCTTCTTACCCTCTTTGAATTTCTCATATATTTCACGGGCCCTCTCCTTCTCCTCAAGATCCCTTTCACGGGTGGCCCTTCTTTTAACATTTCTATTTTCTGATCTGAGGGCGTTGATCCTTTCGTTTATCCTCTTAATTTTGCCAAGAGTTGATTTGAATTCCTCATGTTTCTCTGAGGCCATCCTGCGGAATTCAAGAAACTTCTCATGGGCTTCATCAGCCTTCTTACGTATCTCATCCGTCTTTCTGAAGTACTCAAGCATCTCTTCATGATACTTCTGGGCCTCCTCTGAAAGTGAGACCACCATCTCATGGTATTCCTCTGACTTTTTCCTGAGTTCAAGGGCCTTCTGTCTGGTCTCCTCATCCTCCTGGATCTTCATGAGCTTCTTACGTAGTTCATTGGCGGTCTTGACCAGTTCATTCTCCTTGTTAATGTCAAGGACCCTTGTTTCTATGATCTTATCTATCCGCCTGATTTCATTCTCTATCTTTATCCTGTCACGCCCACCTGAGGACCACTCAAGCTTCTTTATCTCCTGGTTTATCTCATCCCTGAGCTTCTTGTTCTCTTCAACCTTTGCATTTATCTCATTACGCCTGTCCCTGAGTTCAACAGCCCGGTTGAGGGTTTCACGAAGTTCAGTGTTCAGTTTATCCCTGAGTTCCTTCATTTCACGGGCCTTCTTATTCAGTTCATCCCTTTCGGATGCCACGCCTGAGAGTTTCTCCTCGTATTCATTTTTAAGGTCCATTACCTCATCGTAGCCGAGTTTATCCAGTTTATCATCCACCTCAGCTATCTCCTCGATGATCGGCAATATCTTTCTGAGATCCCATTCATCAACAACGGCGTCAGCCTTCTTCCTGAGGGCCGGCTTTGCATTGAATGCTATCCCCAATCTGGCCGCCTGTATCATGGATATGTCATTGGCGCCATCGCCAACAGCAACACATTCACTGGTGCTTATACCCTCCTTATCGAGGATCCTACATAGGACATCATACTTTGAGTTTTCCACAAGAGGTCCGCTCACTTCACCGGTCAGCACACCGTCCTCCTCATGGAGCCTGTTGCAGAAGAGGTAATCAATACCAAGCTTATCTCTGATGGGCTCAGCCACAAGGTCAAAACTTCCACTTATAACTGCAACCCGGTAACCCTTCTCCTTGAGGGCCCTGATCGTCTCCTCTGCACCCTCCATGAGGGGCAATTCATCTGCAACTGCCTTTATATCCTCAACCGCTGTCCCCTTGAGGAGCTTCACCCTCTCCCTTATGGAGGATTCGAAGTCGACATCACCCTGCATGGCCTTTTCGGTGATCTCCATTACCTCCTCCTCGACTCCAGCGATTTTCCCTATCTCGTCTATGGCTTCCCCATCAATAATGACATTGTCAAGATCGAAAACTACAAGTTTAATCAAAAATATCACCATTAAATCAGATCTAACTCGGCAAGCCTTGCCTTGGTCTTTTCAACTCCAAGCTTAGCGTCCTCAGCACTCTTGGCACCTGTGCACACAACCTTCCCTGAACCAAACAGCAGCAGGACAACCTTCGGTTCATCCAGCCTGTAAACAAGACCCGGGAACTGTTCAGGTTCATATTCCGTATTCTCAAGTCCCAGGGCAACAGCCTCAAAATTCAGTGGTTTCCCGAGGTTTGCCGAGGCAACAATGTTCTGGATCTTTATCTCAAATTCTTCGGGTATATCAGGGTCCATGGTTCTCATCATATCAACTGTGAGTTTTATGGCCCTCTTGGAATCCTCAATGGATTTTGCACCCGTACATACCAGTTTACCTGATCCAAAGATCAGAGCAGCAGTTTTAGGCTCCTTTAATTTGTATACAAGACCAGGAAATTGTTCCCGGTTAAAATCAACGTTTTCAAGGGCTTCAGCAACTGTCTGAAGATCAATGGATTTCCCAAGGGTCGCAGAAGCAACAATATTTTCTATCTTGATATCCACATCTGTCAACTAGATACCTCCCGGTGAAGTTTAAACCTACATATAAATTTAAATGCACCTATATTAATATTGACGTAAAAAACTAGTTATTATGGATAATAATATATTTAATAATCCCGGCGGTGCATCGAAGTCATTCACACCTCATGGGAATTTCCTGTATAGATTACACAACACTTTATACCAGAATTTAAATAATTTGATTTTCATAGTGATAGCATAAAAGATTCTTTAGGACCCGGGGTCCTTGCTGGGGGGATGATGTGGTTATCGATCCGAGAATCTACAAGGAACAGGTTGAGGAACTTGGAGTTGAGGGACTTGAAATAAATCCCTCAAACAGAGAGGAGGCCCTTGAACTCCTGGAGGATGTTGAGGGATATATAAAAAACCTTAAAAGCATAAGGTACAATCTCCATATGGACATGAGGATCATAAGAAGGCAGTACCTTGAGAGAATGAGGGACCCCAGGGTGAGGGGAGACCTGCAGAAGAGAAAGAGAATCCTGGATGAAAGAGATGATATCCTCGGTCCATATGAGGGTGTTGACAGGATGATAGACGCCCTCCTTGAGGAACTGGATGAATCAGCACAGTTTTTAAGGGAATACGCTGGCCTTGAGGATACCAGCGTATCCAGTGGTATTGAAGGGTGGTAGAGTTTGATAGAGGTTGAGGTTAAGGCTAAAATTTCCAGCGGGGATGAGATAATCGAACGTATAATCTCACTTGGAGGGCACCATATTTCAGATGAGGAGCAGACTGACATATACTTCAATGCCCCCCACAGGGACTTCGCAGAGACCGATGAAGCACTTAGGATAAGAAAAACAGGCAAAAAAACATTCATAACCTACAAGGGCCCCAAAATTGATGGCAGGAGTAAGACCCGGAAGGAACTGGAGGTTGAGGTTGCAGATGCTGAAACAGCAGCAGGGATACTGGAATCCCTTGGATTTCGAAGGGTCAGGGATGTCTTCAAGGAGAGGAGTACCTACTCACTTGGAGATTTCACCCTATCCATTGACACCGTCAGGGGCCTCGGGACCTACCTTGAAATAGAGATGGACCTCCCTGATGGCAGTGACTACGGGGATGCCCTCAGCGAGATATTTGAGCTCTACAGAAAACTGGGGGTAAGCGGTGAATTCGAGAGAAAATCATACCTTGAACTTCTTGAAGCTAAAGCCAAATAGGTACTGCTAAGGACCCATAAGAGGAATCTGAGTTAGTATTGATCTCCAGTGTGTGGCTGTCATGTGCACTGCTAAGGACCCAAAGAGAAATCTGAGAGGCTCTTAAAAATCCTGGAGCTAAATCCAGATGACCCCCAAGGATGGGGATAAGGGTACCACTCCTCTAACTCCCTGAGCATGGAGGCTGAAAAGCGGCGGAAAACCACAAGCAATTAAAACCCTCACCCCGTAAGTGCCCACCATCTAAAGATGAAAAGCGACAAACAGCCACCACCAGATAAAACATGGAGGGCCGGAAGACGGCTGTACTCTCAAACCTTTTATACTTAAATATCAAATTTAAATAAATGCTAGAGTCTTCATTTTAATAAATCAGTTAAGGTGGTAATCCCTTGAAATACTTCGTCAGTCCCTTCAATAAGGAAGCTGAATTAGAATTTCCCGATAAGATCACGATTTATGATACAACACTCCGCGACGGGGAACAGACCCCAGGGGTCTGCCTCGGAACCGAGGAAAAACTTGAAATAGCCCGAAAACTTGATGAACTGGGCATACATCAGATAGAAAGTGGTTTTCCAGTTGTATCAAAGCAGGAAAAGGTTTCAGTAAAGACAATAGCCAATGAAGGTCTCAATGCAGATATACTGGCCCTCAGCAGAACAAAGAAGGAGGACATAGACGTTGCAATTGACTGCGACGTTGATGGCGTCATAACCTTCATGGCCACATCCGACCTCCACCTCAAACACAAACTCAAACTCACAAGGGAGGAGGCCCTCAACGTATGCCTGAACTCCATAGAGTATGCAAAGGACCACGGCCTCTTTCTGGCATTCTCAGCAGAGGACGCCACAAGGACTGACCTGGACTTCCTCAAGCAGATATACAGGAAGGCAGAGAGCTACGGGGCAGACAGGGTCCATATAGCAGATACGGTGGGTGCCATAAGCCCCCAGGGAATGGACTACCTTGTAAGGGAACTTCGAAAGGATATAAAGGTGGACATAGCAATGCACTGCCACAATGACTTTGGCATGGCACTCTCAAATTCAATAGCAGGGCTCCTGGCAGGTGGAACCGCGGTTTCAACCACAGTTAACGGTATAGGTGAAAGGGCAGGGAACACATCCCTTGAGGAGCTTATAATGGCCCTGAGGATAATCTATGATGTTGACCTCGGATTCAACATCAGCGTCCTCTATGAGCTGTCAAGGCTCGTTGAGAAGCACACCCGCATGAAGGTGCCTGAAAACAAACCCATAGTTGGAAAGAACGTCTTCAGGCACGAGTCAGGTATACACGTGGATGCGGTGATAGAGGAACCCCTCACATATGAGCCGTTCCTCCCGGAGATGATAGGACACCAGCGCAAGATAGTCCTTGGCAAACACTCAGGGTGCAGGGCAGTCAAGGCAAAACTTGAGGAGTACGGTATAGAGGTTACAAGGGAGGAACTCTGCAGGATAGTGGAGGAGGTAAAGAAAAACAGGGAGAAGGGGAAATACATTAACGATGAACTCTTCTACAGGATCGTAAGGTCTGTGAGGGGACCAGTTGACTTCTAGGTGGTTTGGATGAATATCGGAGAAGGGATTGAAGGTATCCTCAGATAGTTTTCAGGTGGTTAAAATGAACATCACAGAGAAGATTCTTGCAGATGCAGCCGGAGTGGCTGAGGTTACACCTGGCGAGATAATAGAGGCCCGGGTTGACCTTGCAATGACCCACGACGGCACATCACCCCCAACAATCCACACATTCAGGGAGATAGCCTCAAGAGGAGGCCCCAAAAGGGTATGGGACCCTGAAGGGATAGTCATGGTATTCGACCACAACGTACCACCCAACACAATCGGAGCAGCAGAGTTCCAGAGGGTAACATCTGAATTCGCGGCTGAACAGGGGATAAGTAATATCTTCAAGAACGCTGAGGGCATATGCCACCAGGTCCTCCCTGAAAAGGGATTTGTACGCCCAGGAATGGTTATAGTGGGTGCAGACTCACACACATGCACATACGGGGCATTCGGTGCATTCGCAACTGGAATGGGAGCCACAGACATGGCAATGGTATTCGCCACAGGAAAAACCTGGTTCATGGTACCCGAGGCAATGCGCATTGAGGTTACAGGCCAACTGCAGGGGTTCACCACAGCAAAGGATGTTATACTGAAAATCATAGGGGAAGTTGGCGTTGATGGTGCAACATACCGGGCTGTGGAGTTCACGGGAAGCACGGTTGATGCAATGGACGTTGCCGGAAGGATGACCATCTGTAACATGGCAGTTGAAATGGGGGCCAAAAACGGTATAATGGAACCCAGCAGGGAGATAATCCAGTATGTAAAGTCACGGACAGGGAGGGACTTCAGGGTTTACCATTCAGATAGGGACAGCCAGTACGTGGAGGACCACCACTTCGATGTCTCTGACCTCGAACCACAGGTTGCCTGTCCGGATGATGTGGATAACGTCGCACCTATTCACAGGGTTGAGGGAACCCACATAGACGAGGCATTCCTTGGTTCATGCACAAACGGCCGCTACGAGGATCTCAAAATGGCAGCAGAGGTCCTTGGAGATAGAAGGGTTCATGATGATGTGAGGTTCATAGTTGCACCCGCCTCAAGGGAGATCTACCTGAGGGCACTGGAGGATGGGATAATAGAGGCCTTCATAAGGGCAGGGGCCATAGTCTGCAACCCCGGCTGCGGGCCCTGTCTCGGGGCCCACATGGGTGTCCTGGCTCCAGAAGAGGTTAGCATAGCCACAACCAACAGGAACTTCAGGGGAAGAATGGGAGACCCATCATCAAAGGTCTACCTGGCCAACCCGGCGGTCGTGGCTGAATCTGCAGTTAAAGGGGTGATCAGCGCACCTGAATAAAAAATGGGAAGACCCGCATTATGAGGGAGGCAGGAAATGGATGTCAATGTTATGGAGGAGATTGAACGCATCGAGAGGATAATGGGGAGGCTCTCAAACACCCAGAAGATACTGCTATCAACAGATGGCTCGGTAACAAGGATACTTGACGTACTTAGGGGAACAGTAACCATAAGGACCATAAAACAGGAATTCATACCATCAACTCCAGAAATCGCAGATAAACTAAGAATATCCCCGGGGGAAATGGTTAATCACCGGGTGGTTGTCATAGGAAACAGGGAGCCCCTGATACACGCGGTGTCATACATACCACTATCAAGGCTTGATGATGGATTCAGAGAGGACCTCATAAGGGCGGATATACCCATAGGGAGGATACTGAAGAAGCACAGTATAGAATCCCGAAGGGAGATAGAGATCCTTGACATAGAAAGCCCCACCAGAGAACTCAGGGAAATATTCAAGACAGACTCCCCAATGCTCACAAGGACCTATAACATAATTCACCAGGACGAGGTACTCATAAGGATAAAGGAGACCTTCCCATTTGACTGGTTCAGGGAAGAATTCCGGTAACGGTGTTTCCATGGGAGTCAAATTAAAGGATATAATATCAGCAGAGAAGATAAGGCTTGATGATCTCAGGGGACGCACCGTTGCAGTCGATGCAGCCAACAGCATATACCAGTTCCTCTCAAGCATAAGACAGAGGGATGGAACACCCCTCATGGACTCAGAGGGGCGGGTGACATCCCACCTCAGCGGCATACTCTACAGGACAGCGGCGGTGATGGAGAGGGATATAAGGGTGGCCTATGTTTTTGATGGGAAATCCCATCACCTGAAGGGCGAAACAGTTACAAGGCGTATTGAAACCCGAAAGAAGTCTGAAATTGAATGGAGGAGGGCCCTTGAGGAGGGGGATATCGAGAGGGCAAGGAAGTATGCTGTGAGGTCCTCAAGGATGTCACAGGATATAGTTGAAAGCTCCAAAAGGCTCCTTGAACTCCTAGGGATCCCATACGTTCAGGCACCAGGAGAAGGTGAGGCGCAGGCATCATTCATTGTCAGGAGGGGGGATGCCTGGGCAGTGGCATCCCAGGACTATGACTGCCTCCTCTTCGGAGCCCCAAGGGTCGTGAGAAACCTCACACTCAGCGGAAAACTGGAGGAACCAGAGATAATTGAACTGGAATCTGCCCTCAGGAATCTTTCAATCACCCATGAACAGCTCGTTGACCTGGCACTACTCGTTGGAACAGACTTCAATGATGGAATAAAGGGGATAGGTGCCAGGAGGGGACTCAAACTCATAAAGGAGAAGGATGACGTATTCGGTGTAATCGACGAGGTGGATGGGGATATCGGAGGCGACCCTGAGGTCCTCAGGAGGATATTCCTCGAACCTGACGTGACAGGGGACTATGAACTCAGATGGAGAAAACCCGATAGGGAAGGGGTCATAGAGTTCCTCTGCGGTGAGCATGGGTTTTCAGAGGAACGGGTAATGGTGGCGCTTAAAAAAATTGAAAGGGCTTCATTCACACAGAAAAGCCTTGAGGACTGGTTCTAAAGATCATGGACTCCAATCCCTCAGATCATCAGCTGAGGGTTCATAGAGGAATCCCCTTTCCCTGCAGAATTCAATCAGTCTCCTGTAGGAGGGGTGGGATGAGAGGGTGCTGGTATCACCTATTATTATGAGCTTGCGCCTTGCCCGTGTAAGTGAAACATTGAGCCTCCTGAGGTCCCTCAGGAAACCTATGTTACCTTCACTGTTACTTCTAACCATTGAGATGATGATGACCTCCCTCTCACGTCCCTGGAATCCATCCACACTGTTAACCTCAACATCGGTCATGGAGGATATCAGGTCCACCTGGTCATCGTAGGGTGTTATTATACCGATCTCCTCTTCTTTCACACCCATCCTCATGAGTGCACCTGCGATTATGACTGCAAGGTCAGCCTCAAGGGGGTTCTGAATTGATGTTGAGCCCTTTAGCCTCCTCTCACCCGTCCCAACCTTTGAGGTATCAATAAAGATGACAGGTTCCTTTTCTGCAAGTTTTCTGTGTGGCATGGAGTCAGGGATTTCAGAGGATATAACATCACATATTGAGATTTCCTCAAGGGAGGGATGGGCCCTTATCCTCCCACCATAGAACTCCCTGTTTGGGAACTCCATTATATCAGGGTTCATACGGTACTGACAGTTGAGCATCCATGAATTCTCAGGGTATGACCCTATCAGCTCCTCAAAGAGTGTCACCTCCAGTTCAGAGGTATCAGGGTTCAGTATGGTTGGTGGAAGCTGTCGGTGGTCCCCTGCCAGCACGAACCTTGGTGCACGTGAGAGTGGTATGAGTATGCTGGGGATTGTGGCCTGGGATGCCTCATCAACAATTGCAACATCAAACTTCACATTATCTATGTACTCAAGGGCCGCTGAGGAGTTTGTTGCAAGGACAACCTGGCTGTTACGGATTATCCTGTCAACGATTTCAACTTCAATCTCCTGCATCTTCCTGTGGAGTTCGTCTATCTGCTGGTTGACCTCTATCCAGCGGGCCATGGATATCATCACATTTGGGGATATACCCCGGGCACCCCTCCTCTTTGTGGCGTTGATCATTATCTGACTGTCTGAAAGTCCCCTGCGCAACTGTGGGGTGGGTTTATGGTGCCTTTCACGCTCCTCAATGAGCCTGTCAATCCTCTCCTGGTATTCGAGGACCCTCATGTAGTCGGGGTGGTTCTCGAGTTTATATGCGAGTGTCTCCTGCAGGTTGGTCCTGGAGACCCTCTGGGGGTGTCCGAGACGAACACACCTCAGCTGACCGGCGATTCCCTCAAGGAGGTTATCAACTGCAGCATTGCTCTCAGCCGTCACCAGGACACGGTTACCCCTCCTGACCTCCTGCCTTATGAGTTCATGGAGTGTACGGGTCTTCCCTGTACCGAAGGGCCCGTGTATAAGGAAGAAGTCATCTGACCCCAGGGCCCTCATTATGGCCTCCCTCTGGGACCTGTTGAGTTCAGGGTCCACGGGTTCAAATTCAACCATCTGGTGACCAGATGGCTTTTCATCCCCAAGCAGAAACCTTAAAACCCTGAACACATTCCTTCCCGCACCCCTGAGGTTGTCTATCATCCTCTGGAATGTTATGTCATTGGCGTATAGGTCCACCCTGACATTCCTAAGGGCCCATCTGGGGACATTTTCAAGTGCCACCACAATGAAGCGTTTACCCTTCGCAGCCACGGTACCTGTGAGGTCACTTCTGAGGGGGTTCCCACGGCTTATCAGGACAAGGTCACCCACTGATATCTGGGTATCTATGGGTTCCCTCCTACCGTATTTCACGAGATGGAATCCAAGTTCACGTCCGGTTACCTTACCGTTAAGGCCATTTATGGCCCTTCCTATCCTTTCACGCTTCTGGGGGGACAGCCTCCTTATCTCATTCATCATGGCGTTTATCTCCGCCTCCCTCTCCATCTCAACAAGTTTAATAAGTCTCTTTATGTATGATTTCACACTGATAGTATCCACCCCGGACATCGACTAAGGTAATCCATTACCTCTTTTATTCATTAAAATAATTTTCCAGTGTTCATCTAGAATGGCGGGTATTCCCCAAAGAACTCCCTGGCGTATCTCCTTGCGGTTTCAACCTGTTCCGGGTATCTCCTGCCAAGGCGCTCTTCCAGTTCTTCACGGGTCTCTGATGATGCAACAGTCTTAAGGAAATTCACGTAAACCTCAAGTCCATCAACTTCTTCTTTGGAACTCCTTAGACAGGGCATTTCAATGGTGAGGCAGATATCCTCGCGCCTGAAGAGTTTCTTGCGTATGTGGGGTGACACCGAGCCTATCAGGACACCTTTCTCCAGTTCTATGAGGGGAGGGACACCATCACGGCTCCTCCTTGAGGGATCCGTTAACCTGCCGTAGCTCTCCTCCCTGTAGCAGTGGGCCTCCAGGTATGTTGATGGCCGGTACTTCTCTATGAGGCCTATTATCTCCATCCCCTGCTGGCTTCTGTAATAGTTGGGGTCAAGTGTACTCATGTACTCTGTGGGGTTACAGCTGTATATTATCAGCTTTCCCCTCCTGATGTCATTGAAACCAAGCATCTTGAGGGCCCTTATAGCTGTGAGACCCTCCTTTCCATGCACACCACCAACAAAGAGCCTTACAGGACCTTCTCCCTTATCTATCATCCTGAAGAAACCCAACTTCTTCCTCCTATGTCCCCTCTTCCCAGTTTTCAAGGTACCTTATCTGTTTCTCTGTCAGTTCATCGATCTGGATTCCCATGGCCTCCAGTTTCATCTCCGCAACCCGCAGGTCTATCTCATCAGGGGCCCTGTAGACGCCTGGTTCAGGTTTTTCACTGAGGAGGTGTCTCGCTGATAGTGCCTGCATTGCAAAGCTCATGTCCATTATCTCTGCAGGGTGGCCCTGACCCCTCTCTGAGGCAAGATTCACGAGTCTTCCCTCGGCAAGGAGGTATAATTTGCGCCCATCAGGCATGATGAACACCTCTATATCCTCCTTAACCAGCCTATTCTCCTCTGATAACCTTTCAAGGTCTTTCCTGTTTATTTCAACGTTGAAGTGACCTGCATTTGCCATCACACACCCGTCCTTCATGTTCATGAAATCATCACCTGCAACCACATCAGTGTTTCCTGTTGCGGTTACGAGTATGTCTGCATGTTTAACTGCCTCTGAGACCCTCATAACCCTGAATCCATCCATACGGGCCTCAAGTGCCCTTATGGGGTTAACTTCGGTTACTATGACGTTCGCACCAAGACCGTGGGCCCTCAGGGCTATTCCGCGCCCGCACCAACCATATCCACACACCACCACGGTTTTGCCTGCTATGAGCATGTTGGTGGTCCCCATTATGGAGTCAAATGTTGACTGGCCGGTCCCGTAGCGGTTGTCGAAGAGGTACTTTGTGTAGGCGTCGTTCACGGCCATGACTGGAAATTCAAGGGCACCATCGTCTGCCATGGCCCTTAGTCGGTGTATCCCGGTTGTTGTCTCCTCACAGGCACCTATTATTCCATCCAGGAGTTCCCTCCTTTCCCTGTGGACGAGGAATATCATGTCTGCCCCGTCGTCGATGAGGATGTCCGGTTCATGGTCAAGGACACGGTGTATGTTTTCATAGTATTCCTCGGTGGTTTCACCGCGCCAGCCGTACATGTTGAGGCCCATTTTTGCTCCGGCGGCGGCTGCATCATCCTGGGTTGATAGGGGGTTGCACCCTGTCATGGCAACCTCCGCACCACCCGCCAGGAGGGTGAGTCCAAGGTTTATGGTCTTTGGTTCTATATGGAGGCATGAGGCTACTGTGATCCCCTTGAAGGGTTTTTCCTCTGAGAAGTCCCTCTTGATCCTTTCAAGCACAGGCATGTGTTCCTGAACCCACTGGATCTTCTTTTTGCCCTGAGGGGCAAGTGAAATGTCTTTAACATTATATGGCATGGTATCACCGGGTTAACTTAATTCATTGACTTTAGATAAATAGTTGGAGTGACCACTTAAAAATAGTTATGAAGAGGTCTTCTGGTGACTCTTCATTATTGATTTTCACCTTCTCAATCCACAACAGAGGGCTGTTAATGATCCATATGATTTCTTAAATTTTGTTTTTTTAGGTTATAATGATTTAAAAGATTTTGATTGATTGATGGAAATTCAAATAAACTCTATGAAATCATAAAACAGTCTTAATGATTTCAATAGTCGTATATCACACTAAAAATTATTTTTAAAGATTTTAATCAAATAAAATTATTTTTTAGGGCCATTGAAGTGATATCCTCCAGAAGATTTTGACCATTTTTCAGCCAGCCTTTTATAATAACCCTATGTTATTTTAAGCTTATTTTATCATTAAAATGCCTAATAATTCATTTTTAACTTTTTATCTCGCTAAAATTCTGATTTTAATTTTTTAAATTATTCATGATCTTTATTTTTTAATTATAAAGCCTTAAAGGAAGTCGTCTATCAATATAAATGAACTGCATTATTGGGGATCGACAGATTTATAAGTCTGAGAGGAGAAATTTCAGAGTGATACAGGTCAAATAGAGAAAAAATCCGCCCTGTTAAAATCAGACCAAAATGGGATTGAAATGGGTGAGGATGATGAATTTGTTGTTTTTAGTGTCCAGTTAAAATCAGACCAAAATGGGATTGAAATCATCCTTGATATTGCCTTCCTCAGGCCGTGTTCCACGTTAAAATCAGACCAAAATGGGATTGAAATGACACAGCAAGATGAGTACAAGGAGGAAAACACAACACGTTAAAATCAGACCAAAATGGGATTGAAATCTGAATACCTGTTCCTCCTCATAATCCTCATCACTGTTAAAATCAGACCAAAATGGGATTGAAATCCTCAATCTCACCAATGATCTTTTTAAAAGGTGGGTTAAAATCAGACCAAAATGGGATTGAAATGTTCACTCATGGGTGGAGTAAGGCCTGGCAGGTGGGTTAAAATCAGACCAAAATGGGATTGAAATGGAGTTCTTTGAGAGCGTCTTCTGTGACGCGTATTTGTTAAAATCAGACCAAAATGGGATTGAAATATGGACTCATGTTCAATTAAATGATGATGAAATGGATAGTTAAAATCAGACCAAAATGGGATTGAAATTTTTCTAAAATTTCCGCTTGAGCTAACTTTTTTTCAAGTTAAAATCAGACCAAAATGGGATTGAAATTTTTCTCGTACTTTGCTGAGGCTATTGCCCTGAACTTGGTGGTTAAAATCAGACCAAAATGGGATTGAAATACAAAGTTGTGCAAAGTTGCTAAACTTCATAGTGTTGTTAAAATCAGACCAAAATGGGATTGAAATTTGTTTAACTGTTCTATGTAGTTTTTTATTTCTTCTTGTTAAAATCAGACCAAAATGGGATTGAAATAAGTCCTCCTTTTCCCAGAATTCGTAAAAGCGTGTGTGTTAAAATCAGACCAAAATGGGATTGAAATGTGTGAACCTCTATGATAGTGGTGTGAGATTATACTATGGTTAAAATCAGACCAAAATGGGATTGAAATTTATGTCGGACGGTGGTTCTGAGGGCCCGTCCGGCTTGTTAAAATCAGACCAAAATGGGATTGAAATGAAGTATTAGTGACTCTTCTCCGTTTGCAGTCAATCGGTTAAAATCAGACCAAAATGGGATTGAAATAAAAACAACAGGAGGCCCCATCCTCTTCAAATAGAAGTGTTAAAATCAGACCAAAATGGGATTGAAATTCATTTGTAATGTCACAATCTTTACAATCTTGGAAGTTCCCGTTAAAATCAGACCAAAATGGGATTGAAATATCGTCCTGGTGGGGCGTCTGAAAGCTTATATCAAGAGTTAAAATCAGACCAAAATGGGATTGAAATATTTTTTAATTCTTTTTTATTGCTTTGTATGTTCTGTTAAAATCAGACCAAAATGGGATTGAAATATTCACAGTTAAACCTGCCAACCCCGAAGCAAAACGTTAAAATCAGACCAAAATGGGATTGAAATGATAGTAACTTTTTTGCATATCCACTCCATGTTAATCGTTAAAATCAGACCAAAATGGGATTGAAATAAATTGGTATCTGGGAGAGGACGTGGACATAAGTGTGTTAAAATCAGACCAAAATGGGATTGAAATACGATCCGGATGAGGTCGAGGAGGACCTTACGATCCTGTTAAAATCAGACCAAAATGGGATTGAAATCGCTTTCAACTTCGGCACGGAACTCTCTCAGATTGGGTTAAAATCAGACCAAAATGGGATTGAAATTAACGGGTCAAGTCAGATGCTTCACAAGCACCTTATGAGTTAAAATCAGACCAAAATGGGATTGAAATGTTTCTGGCACCGGCAACCACCCTCCCACACACCACGTTAAAATCAGACCAAAATGGGATTGAAATTCTCATAGAGCCAGGCCATCACCACATGCGCTTCAGGGTTAAAATCAGACCAAAATGGGATTGAAATATTTTTGCTGAGATGCGCCCTAAACTGATGCTTGTTAAAATCAGACCAAAATGGGATTGAAATAAGAATTTTAATTTCTTCTTCGCTAAGACTCTTATGTTAAAATCAGACCAAAATGGGATTGAAATGCTCTCGCATATGGCATTATTCGTTCTTCTATATCAGTTAAAATCAGACCAAAATGGGATTGAAATGAAACAGAGAAAAAAAATATGAGGTCCAGAAACAGAGAGTTAAAATCAGACCAAAATGGGATTGAAATTAACAAAGGTTAATATTGCTATAAAGCTCGCAAAGGTTAAAATCAGACCAAAATGGGATTGAAATAAAAGCTCTTATCAGGGTTTACGATGCCACCGATGATGGTTAAAATCAGACCAAAATGGGATTGAAATCCATCAAAACAGATATGGCTAAGAACGGATAGTGCTGGTTAAAATCAGACCAAAATGGGATTGAAATCAACTTCATCTGAAGAGATCAGACCGCGCTGACGAGTTAAAATCAGACCAAAATGGGATTGAAATTCCTGAAAGTGGGTTTTATGGGTTCCAAACATAGGGTTAAAATCAGACCAAAATGGGATTGAAATGTTGCAATAGGGCTTAGTGGGTACCCAGCCGCATAGTGTTAAAATCAGACCAAAATGGGATTGAAATTATCAATTATCCGCTTCTTTACTTCCTCAATTTCGTTAAAATCAGACCAAAATGGGATTGAAATTGAACGATTGAAGAACTCCGCGAAGAAAAAAGACTGAGTTAAAATCAGACCAAAATGGGATTGAAATTGAACGATTGAAGAACTCCGCGAAGA
>NZ_JAKLTD010000001.1:0-76644 GCF_022014235.1 Methanothermobacter sp. K4 | reverse complement strand
GAAAAAAGACTGAGTTAAAATCAGACCAAAATGGGATTGAAATTGTTAAAGTATTGTCCTGTGTAAGGTTCTCAAGGACGTTAAAATCAGACCAAAATGGGATTGAAATTGGCTTACAGGAAGGGCTATAAGCCTCAGATCTGCTTCGGTTAAAATCAGACCAAAATGGGATTGAAATAAATTCAATAGTTCTCTCCGGCTGTGTGTTCACAGCGTTAAAATCAGACCAAAATGGGATTGAAATATACTCTTCTCCAAGATGGAAAACAGGGATGGTTTGCGTTAAAATCAGACCAAAATGGGATTGAAATTTCTGTGTCTCCACAGCCCCATAGCATAACCCCACCCCACGACCGTTAAAATCAGACCAAAATGGGATTGAAATACACTACAGTGGATGACCTACTATGGGAGTTAAGTACGTTAAAATCAGACCAAAATGGGATTGAAATTCTATATGTAGTGACCATTTTACTGCCAAAAAACGCCGTTAAAATCAGACCAAAATGGGATTGAAATACTCTGAGGTACCCGGCGTCCTCCACATAGACGCGTTAAAATCAGACCAAAATGGGATTGAAATGCTGTTTCTCTACCTCTTTTTCCAGTTTTTCCCTAGTTAAAATCAGACCAAAATGGGATTGAAATGAGTGTATGCATTGAATGTATAATATGCGTATCCATGTTAAAATCAGACCAAAATGGGATTGAAATTTCATTACAGAGTCGTCCCACTTGTAGTAATAGTATTCGTTAAAATCAGACCAAAATGGGATTGAAATGTGTCACTGGTGGTCTCTGGAGGGTTACGCGTGCTTTGCTGGGTTAAAATCAGACCAAAATGGGATTGAAATAGTGGTAGTGGAATTCAATGTAGTGGAACTCCTTGGGTTAAAATCAGACCAAAATGGGATTGAAATTTGGAACTCAAGTGGAACTCAAGTGGTGATGTGGAATGTTAAAATCAGACCAAAATGGGATTGAAATAGCCTTATATACTGCTTCAAGAACCTGCAGTAGTCCCTCAACGTTAAAATCAGACCAAAATGGGATTGAAATGGATAATAACAAAACAAGAGCATAAAAAAGTCGTAAAAGTTAAAATCAGACCAAAATGGGATTGAAATTGTTTTGCATCATTTTGTGTTTGATAGTATAGATTTTGAGTTAAAATCAGACCAAAATGGGATTGAAATCAAGAGACAAAAAAAAGAGGTGACAAACATGGAGGAAGTTAAAATCAGACCAAAATGGGATTGAAATCATCATCAATTGTATCATAGACCCGGATGAGGGCCCGTTAAAATCAGACCAAAATGGGATTGAAATTTGTAGTATGATCGATCACTGTATTTTTTTAATTTTGAGTTAAAATCAGACCAAAATGGGATTGAAATAGGAACAAGTCATGGAGAACAAGTCATGGAGAACAAGGTTAAAATCAGACCAAAATGGGATTGAAATGTTCAAGGAGCGCCCCACACATGGGACACTCAATGAGTTAAAATCAGACCAAAATGGGATTGAAATCTATAGTGAGGTCTTTGGGGAGGGTGTTCATTCCTCCAGTTAAAATCAGACCAAAATGGGATTGAAATATAAAAAAACACATTTAAGACGTTATTTTTTAATTATGTTAAAATCAGACCAAAATGGGATTGAAATGGACTTATTTAGTTAAAATAAGGAATATTATGCGTTAGTTAAAATCAGACCAAAATGGGATTGAAATGATAGAAGAGAAAGTAGAGGCATGGGAGGCCCTACTATGTTAAAATCAGACCAAAATGGGATTGAAATATTTTTTTTTAAAAAAAGTAATTTTATTTTTTAATAGTTAAAATCAGACCAAAATGGGATTGAAATTATTACTTTTTCATCGAGGACAATGTCCTCTAGCTCTGTTAAAATCAGACCAAAATGGGATTGAAATGATGAAGCTATGAGGGTGCTTGAATTGCTCCCCAACGTTAAAATCAGACCAAAATGGGATTGAAATTATTTTAACGAAATAAGTCCAGGATTTCCTTATTTTGTTAAAATCAGACCAAAATGGGATTGAAATAAATCAATGTTCAATTGAGTATATATTCTGAGCATATGTTAAAATCAGACCAAAATGGGATTGAAATACATAAAAAACAACACTACATATATTATGCTGAACGTTAAAATCAGACCAAAATGGGATTGAAATATATCAATGTCACACTCCCCTACTTGCGCATTATCCATTAAAATCAGACCAAAATGGGATTGAAATCATTTATTTCAACTTCTATGTCTTCAAACTTTTTTAGTTAAAATCAGACCAAAATGGGATTGAAATAAATGAGATATCAATACTAAACAATGAAGATAAAGAGTTAAAATCAGACCAAAATGGGATTGAAATTTACAGAGTCGTCCCATTTAAAAAAGAATAGATCCCCGTTAAAATCAGACCAAAATGGGATTGAAATTTGTTTTTTGATGAATTGGATCTTGTTAATGCTGATGGTTAAAATCAGACCAAAATGGGATTGAAATTACTTCCTCTGGATTCACTTCCGTCCTCATGGTGCGTTAAAATCAGACCAAAATGGGATTGAAATTACGCATCGGTAGTGTGGGTTTTTTTCAACTATGCTTGTTAAAATCAGACCAAAATGGGATTGAAATGCTATTTCAATTCAAAGAGAAACAATAAATAATATAGTTAAAATCAGACCAAAATGGGATTGAAATTATATTCTTTGTTTTTACGGTCGTACACTACTATGAGTTAAAATCAGACCAAAATGGGATTGAAATAGTTCTTTGTAGTATTCGGGGCAGACCCCAGAAGGGGGTTAAAATCAGACCAAAATGGGATAAGTTCATTCCATCGTCTTTTCCTTAAACAGGTCGAAGGGGTTGTAATGCTTATTTATCCTGAATTTAAAAAAAGATCTTTTTAAATTAAAAATGTGTATAAATTCATTTAAAAAAATTTAGAGGTTAATGGTACTGAACCTGTTCCTCAACACCACCCTTCGGTTTTATCTTTTCCATGGCCTCAAGGAAGTGTTTCATTGGCACCTCCTCTGCCTCCATGTTCTCTCTGAGTGTCAGCATGGCGGCCTCTCTGCAGACGGCTTCAATGTCGGCACCAACGTATCCTTCTGTCTTATCGGCGAGTTTTTTAAGGTCCACGTCATCTGCAAGTGGCATATCCTTGGTGTGTACCTTGAATATGGCGAGTCTTGCCTCTCTGTCGGGATCCTCGACCTTGACATGTCTGTCGAATCTTCCGGGTCGGAGTAGTGCAGGGTCCAGGATGTCTGGCCTGTTGGTTGCAGCTATCACAGCAACGTCCTGCAGCTCTTCAAGCCCATCGATCTCTGTGAGGAGCTGGTTCACAACACGCTGGGTCACCCCGGAGTCTGCCGTGCTTCCACTTCGCACTGAAGCTATTGAATCTATCTCATCAAAGAAGATCACTGTTGGCGCTGTCTGACGCGCTTTTCTGAAGACTTCACGGACACCCTTCTCAGATTCCCCCACCCATTTTGAGAGGAGTTCAGGACCCTTCACGGCTATGAAGTTTGCCTGGCTCTCGTTGGCTACCGCCTTCGCAAGGAGTGTCTTACCTGTACCTGGTGATCCATGTAGCAGGATGCCCTTAGGTGGTTTTATGCCGAATTTCTTGAATCTGTCAGGGTACTTGAGGGGCCACTCCACGGCTTCCCTCAGTTCCTGTTTGGCGTCCTCCAGTCCACCTATATCTTCCCATGATACGTTGGGAACCTGTACGAGGACCTCCCTGAGGGCTGAGGGCTGCACCTCCTTCAGGGCTTCCTTGAAGTCTGCCCTTGTGACTATCATCTTCTTGAGGACCTCTTTGGGTATCTCCTCATCGGCCTTTATTTCAGGTAGAACCCTCCTCAGCACTCTCATGGCGGATTCCTTACAGAGTGATTCCAGGTCTGCGCCTACAAAGCCGTGGGTTATCTCTGCAAGTTCATCCAGGTCAACGTCCTCTGCCAGTGGCATCCCCCTGGTGTGTATCTGGAGTATCTCCTTTCTCTCCTCCCTGTCAGGGACGCCTATTTCGATTTCACGGTCGAATCTTCCGGGTCTTCTGAGTGCAGGGTCGAGGGCGTCTGGCCTGTTGGTTGCACCTATGACCACAACCTGGCCCCTGGTTTTCAGGCCGTCCATGAGGGTGAGGAGCTGGGCCACTATTCTCCTTTCAACCTCGCCACTTACGTCCTCCCTTTTGGGTGCTATTGCATCTATTTCATCTATGAATATGATGGATGGCGCGTTTTCCTCTGCTTCCTCGAAGAATTCCCTCAGTCTCTCCTCTGATCCTCCAACGTATTTGCTCATTATTTCGGGACCGTTTATGGCTATGAAGTGGGCGTCGCTTTCGTTGGCGACCGCCTTGGCGAGGAGTGTCTTACCTGTGCCTGGCGGCCCGTGCATGAGGACACCCTTTGGTGGTGTTATGCCGAGCCTCTCGAAGAGTTCGGGCCTCTTGAGGGGGATCTCTATCATCTCTCTGACCTTTTTGACCTCCTCCTTGAGGCCTCCGATGTCCTCGTATGTGACGTCCACGAGGTTCTTCACGCCCTCAAGTTTGCTGACGTCAACGGGTTTTGACTGCATTTCTACCTGGGTTGTGGGTGTGACTCTCACGACACCTGCGGGGCTTGTTGATACGACTGCGAGTTTTATTTCTCCCAGGGGTGAGAGGTCCATGAAGTCCCTGAAGAACTCATCGAAGAGCCCTCCACCTGATATCTGCTGTCTTATCCCTGATACGATTATGTCTCCCTTGACGAGGACTCTGTTGAGGAATGCTGATCTTATGTCTCCACGTATGATCACTTCCTGGTCGACGGGTGCCAGTACGACCTTCTGGGCGTCCTTTACCTCTGCCCTTCTCACTGTGACCTCTTCGCCGATGGATGCCCCTGCATTTTTACGGAGGTATCCGTCTATCCTTATGATTCCGAGGCCTATGTCGGACTGTGATGATATGACGGTTGCAGCGGTAAGTTTTTTACCCTCTATTTCGATTATGTCACCATCGGAGAGACCCAGTTTTTCCATGCATGCGGGGTCCACACGGGCTATTCCCCTGCCAACGTCCTGCTGGGCGAGGGCCTCTGCAACCTTTAATTTTATTTCTTTTTCTGCCATACAACCCACCTCTTTTATGTGATTATTATGATTCCGGTTAAATTTATAATTTAACGGAATGTTTTAGTAAATTTAAGTTACTATAATATCGAAGTAAGTCATCATATATAAAGTTTTCGGTATATTTATATAGTAATACCAGAATCAATTAATACTTACCCGCTGGCCCACTTCAGCAATCTCTAAGAGAGGGGTGGCTGCTACCTTATCCTGGCCCCCATACCCTCAAGGATTTTCCTGACCCTCTCATAGTCCTCCCGGTGGAATACACGAATCCTGAGGGTTAAACTCACATGACCACTGGGTATCTGTGGCCCAGTGTAAACATCAACAACCTCTGAGTTAGCAACACCATCAAGAAGCCCTGTGAGGTACTCAATAACCTGTGGGTCCACTGTATCTGGAAAAACAGCCGATATATCATACACACGTGTGGGAAGGTTTTCAGCCTTCCACCTCTGAAGTTCCTCATCAGAGAGAACCATGATATTGGAAATCTTGAAGCTGAGCACCCTCTTACCTTCTCTGAGGGTCGCATAATCAGGCGTGACCGACTCAAGCACACCAACATGCACCTTACCTGAATAGATGTGCCTCAGACCAACTTCTCTGCCAACAGAATCCTTCAGAATTTTAAGTTCCTCATTGAGGGCCTCTATTGCCTTATCGGACCTTCCAAGGGACGCCTCAACATCATCGATGTTCTTGGCCGCAAGACCCATCCTTGATACGAATTCATCCATTCTACCAGCACTGAGCATCTCATTGAGTTCAGAGGCGGTCCTGAGGAAACTGTCACGCATATCCTTCCCATGGGGGTTATGGGTCTGGATGGAGTACGCCAGATATGGGTTCTGGGCCACTATCCTTGCAATGGTATCTATCATGAGGTTGTATATGGGGCTTGCAAATTTCCTTGAATCCCTTATATCGACCCCCTCGGATTCAAGGGTGGATGCTATGCTTATGTAGGCGAAGTGTGTCAGGACCTGAACGACACTCATCATACGGTCATGGGTCGCAGGGTCAGTTACTATAACACGGGCCTTGTGTTTCTCAAGGAACTCAATGACTGCATCAACCCATGGATTTTCCTGTGTGGGTGTCAGGACAACAACCTGTCCCTCAAGGGAGGACACCCTGGGTCCAAACATGGGGTGGGCTGGAAGGTGATAGGCCCCATCCCCTATGGACTCCTCCATGACCCTGGCGGGCTCCTCCTTTACAGATGTGACGTCCATCAGGAGGCCCCCCTTCCTGACGTGGGGGGCGACCTCCCTTATAACATCTGCAGTTGCATCTATCGGCACAGAAACAACCACGACATCTGCACGGGATGCTGCCTGGACGTTGTCACCACAGTATTCCACACCAATCTTTGATGCAGCCTCCATTCCAGCATCATGGTCCCTTCCTGTGATTATTACCTTCAACCCCTCCTTTTTCAGGAACCGGGCTATCCAGTATCCAAGTCCACGTGTACCCCCGATGATGCTCACAATCATTTCCACCAATCCTACTCCCTGAAGGCCTTAACAGCGATGTAGCCCCCTATAGCACCCAGCAGGAGGCTAAGGCCCCCGATGATTACAAGACCCGTGGTGAAAGTGAAGATATCAGGCGCGGCAAGACCTGCAATTCTACCGGGCATCCTGGGACCGAATATCATCCCTGATGAGAAGCTTATAACTGCAAGGATAAGTGAAGCCGCAGCCCCCACACCAGCACTTCTCCTTTCAGCCCTTGTGAGGTAGGCTGCCAGGAATCCTGTGAAGGTGTAAACAAAGAGACCGTCAATGAAGAATAGCATTATGAAGCCCACGATGATGCTCAGAAAAATTGCGGTGCCTGATTCATAGTCACCCATCAGATTACACTCCTCTCCTACTTAGCTGACTCTTAATTTATAAAAGCATTCATATATATTATCATTGATCATTCAGCATAATAGAATCATTTTCCAATGATTTCAGGGTGAAGAGATGAGGATAGTACATGAGGATGAGAAAAACGGCGTCATAGAAGTTGTACCCGAAACCCTTGACGACCTCTGGCACCTCTCCCATATAATTGAGGAGGGGGACCTCCTTTCTGCAAGGACAACAAGGAGGATACAGGATACCAGTGGAGAAAAGATAAGAAGCGACAGGGGAGTTAAGAAAACCTTCTATCTTGGTATAAGGATTGAAACTGTCAGTTTCCACATCTACACAGGAAAACTCAGAGCAACAGGGGTTATAGAGCGGGGCCCTGAGGACCTGGTCCCCCTCGGGTCGCACCACACCCTTGAGGTTAAACTCAACACCCCCCTCAGGATCAAAAAGGATTCCTGGAGCAGATGGACACTTAAGAGGCTTCAGGAGGCGGTGGAGGCATCAAAGCATATCAGGGCACTGATAGTTGTGATCGAGGATGATGTGGCAGACATTGGAGTCATAAGACAGTATGGTGTGGAGTACCATGGCCCCATCACAGGCCACATCCCTGGTAAGAGGATGCAGCAGAGGGACCGGGGTAAACTGCGCCTTGAATTCTATGAAATGATAGTGGACGCCCTCAAAAAATACGGTGAACTTGAGACAATCATAATTGCAGGGCCGGGCTTCTACAAGTCAGATTTCCATGAATACCTGCTGGAGAAACACCCTGAAATTGGAAGGAAGGCGGTGGTTGAGAATACAGGGACCGGTGGAAGGTCAGGAATATATGAGGTTCTGAGGAAGGGAACCGTGGAGAGGGTTTCATCAGAGAACAGGGTGGCAGCAGAGGTAAGGAATGTGAATGAGGTCCTTGAGAGGCTGGCGAGGGACCCTGAAACGGTGGTCTACGGCAGGGAGGAAGTGCTGGATGCCATCAATATGGGGGCTGTTGAGAGGCTGCTGGTCCTTGACAGGGTTGTAAGCAGGGAGGATATTGAGGGATACCTTGATATTGTTGAGAGCATGGGGGGTTCTGTTGTGCTTATAAGCAGTGAACACGAGGGTGGCAAACAGCTGGAATCCCTCGGCGGACTTGCAGGCATCTTGAGGTTCAGGATTTCATGATGGGGGCTATCAATGTTCAGGATTCTCCAGGATAAATGCACCGGCTGCGGAAGATGCAGGATGCTCCAGTGCAGCGAAAAGTGTTCAGGTTGTGGGGCCTGCCAGCTGGTATGCCCTCAGGGCGCACTTGTTCCAGGCAGAGGGGATGATACAGAGTACAGGGTGACAGTAAACAGTGAAGATGTCAGGGCCACTGGCACAGTGGGGGACGCCCTTGAGGCTGCAGGTATCAGGGTAAGTGATATCCCCTGCGAGGGTGAGTTATTCTCACCATGCGGTACAGGCGGATGCTGGGCATGCGCTGTATCAGCAAATGGCAGGACGGTGCAGTCCTGTGTAACACCCCTTGAGGAGGGAATGGTCATAGAGACCATACCCGAACCACCACTCAGATATGTGAGCAATTTCGGCCCCCACACGGCGGGGGGAGTTGGGACACCCTTCAGTGAAAAGGGGGATGGCCCGGTTGAGGTGGTATGCTTCGCCCATGGATGCAACCTTAGGTGTCCACAGTGCCAGAACAGCCAGGTGGCGTTCACCCGCGGGGTTACATTGCTTGACCCTGAAGAAACAGCAATGATACTGCTTGGCGTTGAATCCGTTTACAGGACCGGTACTGTAACATTTTCTGGTGGTGAATGCACACTTAACAGGTCATGGCTCTCTGGTTCACTCAGGAGGATAAGGGAACTTGATGGGGGAATCAACATTCACGTGGATACAAATGGCACCGTACTCACACCAGGATACATTGACGAACTTGTTGAGGCAGGCATGAACAGGATAGGAATTGACCTCAAGGGGAGGAGGCTACAGACATTCATGGAAATAACAGGGCTCACTGATTCTGAAAAAGCCAGAGTATACCTTGAAAACTCCTGGAATGCATTCAGGTACATATATGAGGAGCATAATGGGGTATTCATGGGCCTTGGGATCCCATACAACAGGGCACTCATATCCACTGAGGAGATTGCTGAAATGGCGTCTGAGATAGCCTCTGTCAGTGCAGACGTCCAGGTGACTCTTCTTGACTACCGGCCTGAGTTCAGACTTAAAAATATACAGAGGCCATCGGTTCCTGAAATGCTTGAGGTGCGTGATCTGATGCTTGATGAGGGCCTCAGAAGGGTCATTGTTCAGACATCCTCGGGGTTCATAGGATGATCACAGACAGATTCATGGGGTGGGAGAGCATGTTAATGTTAATTTATGATTGGTCCCTGCTTGTGGTGGTTGTCGCTGTACTTGTACTGACACCTGCTGCTGCGGCCATCATATCACTCTTTAAAAATTCAAATCTCTACACTGATGTGAGGGGGGGTACACCCCGTGGGGCAGGTATTGTGCCGTGGGCAGCACTCTCGATATTCACACCCCCACCATTTAATATTCCTGTTGCTGTAATGGGGGCTCTGGCCTTTATTGATGACCTTGCTGGAAGAAGGAGGATAATGAACCTTCCCATTGAGTGGGGGCAGCTTTCAAGGGGATTGGGTATACTGGCAGTCACCCTCATCACCTACCCCTTCATGGGGGCCTGGGGACTCCTTGTGGCACTCATGGTACAGCCAGTGAACATTGCAGACATGCAGCCTGGGGTGGCCTGCACAGTGACGGTCATCATGTCCCTCCTGTCACTAGCTGCAGCCATCATAACAGGCTCAGGCATCCACCCTGCCCTTCTCATCATGGTGGTGGCACTGGCATACTCACCACTTGATTACATGGGGAGGATAATGATGGGTGAGGTTGGAAACCACAGCTTTGCAGTTGCCCTTGGACTGTTATTCTACATTTCAGGGGGGCCGTGGCTTCTCCTGGCGCTCTTTCTCCTTACACCCCTTGTAACAGCCATTTTAAGGAGGGGTAATCTCTCAGAATTCCTTGAGAAGAGACTTAAAATTGAGAATCCCACCCTCGGGGATCTTTATATGGATGTCATGACAGGTGGAGGCCTTGGGGATCTTTTAAGAAGGATCATGCTGGGTAGAAGGGATTTCAGAATCCAGAACCCCCTTCTGATTTCGCTTGGATTCAGGAGGCTACTTTTCAACCCCCACGCATCTCTGATCATGGAGTCCTGATTCCCTCAGGTCATCTTCCTTGACTTTATGATTGAAATTATGAGCGCAAGGGCTATGAGGAAGCTCACAGCAAAACCGAAAAGCCCCAGGAAGGGAAACTTCTGGAGTATCAGGGCCTCGTTTGGGATTACAACCAGTGATGAGCCTATTATAAGTGCTGAGACCAGCATAGCCACGGATATCCTGTTGGTTGACCTTTCAATTCTCCTTGATATCTCATCGAGGTTCCTGTGCTCAAGTTCCATCTTCAGTTTACCCTCCTCCAGTCGCTGAAGCGCCCTTATCATACCGCGGGGGAGATCGTTCACTATGTGTTCAAGTTCTATGAGTGCCGAGGGGACCTCGTCCAGGTTCCGTAGGGGATTCAGGCGTTTTCTTATGAGGCTGTAGGTCATCTCCCATGCAACCTCGAGTCCGTTGAATCTGGGATCCAGGCGCTCACCAAGATCCTCTGCCATGCTCATGACCCTTGCAAGGAGCACGAAGTCCCGGGGGATCCTTATCCTGTGTTTCATTATCATCTCGGGCATTGTGAATTCTGTGAGGATCTCCCCAACCTTCTTAACGTCTGCGCCATAGTAGCGATCAAGGAGGTCTATTATATCGTACTTGACCTCTTCAAGGTCTGTATCCTCTGTGAGAATATTCATGTACCGTAGCTGGTTCACTATACCGTTCACATCATAGTTCATGAGGAGAATGAAGAGTTCAGCCAGTTTATCCCTGAATGAACGGTCAAGGTGACCCATCATCCCGAAGTCCAGGAAGCACAGCACGTTACCCTTCTGGACGAGTATATTGCCGGGGTGGGGGTCGGCGTGGAAGAAGCCATGTATGAATATCTGCCTGAAATAGCAACGGGCACCCCGCTCTGCTATCGTCCTCGCATTGAATTTTATGTCGGATTCGAGGATTTCTGTGAGTTTAACGCCCTCAACGTACTCCATGGTCAGCACCCTGCTGGTGGAGTATTCCCGGTATACGTAGGGGGCGTAAACGGTTTCGTCATCAAGGAACATGGCCCGGAATCTCTCAGCGTTGTTGGCTTCCTGGTGGTAGTCCAGTTCCTTCCTGATGGCCCTTTCAAACTCCGCCACTATTCCAGGGAGATTGTAGTACTCTAGACCTGGGATGCGGTCATTTGCAAGCTTTGCAAGGTACTTCATGAGTATAATATCACTTTTCACGGTGGCGGCTATACCCGGGCGCTGCACCTTAACTGCAACAGCCTCGCCGCTTTTCAACCGCGCCCTGTGGACCTGGCCTATGGATGCCGATGCAACGGGTTCCTCCTGGAAGTCAGAAAATATATCCTCCAGGGGCATGCCGAGTTCAGATTCGATAACCCTCCTCACGTCCCTGAAGGGGAATGGAGGCGCCTCGTCCTGAAGCTTGGCCAGTTCATCTGCTATTTCCCTGCCCACAAGGTCCGCCCTGGTGCTCAGCACCTGGCCCAGCTTGATGAAGGTCGTCCCCAGTTCTTCAAGAACAAGTCTGAGGCGTACGGGGGCCGGCTCATGGATCTCCTCAGGGCTCCTTATGTAGAGTTTGAGGCTTTCAAATAACCTGTTTTTGAGGCCTATGGCCTCAAGTATGTTCCCAAAGTGGTACTTGCCCATTACCCTTATTATCTCCCTGAGGCGCCCCATGTCTGGCCTCTTATTATAGGGGGGTATGTTCATATTAACCACTTATTTAATGTATAATATTTAAACCTATTTTGCAGATATAGAATCTCCCGTTACATTTCATGGGGTTTTCACTGAAATCATGGTGATCATATGAAGGCACTTTTCACTGTAACAGGTCGGGGAATGGGTGGAGACGCGATAACAGCGCTAAACATAGCCAGTGCACTTGAGAAGAGAGGATTTGAATGTGAATTTGCACTTGATCACAGCGCACCGGGGATACTCCTCAAGAAGAGGGGTATTGGTTGGCACAGGGTCAGGATACCCCAGGCGGGGGGTCACGCAGCAAGCAGACTGAAACTATTGAAGGCTGCTTTCAGGACCCTGAGGGCGGTTTATGAGACCGCGAGGCTTATAAGGAAGATCAAACCCGATGTGGTTGTTGGTGTGATAGGCGGTGGCGCGGTGGTGGGCTGTCTTGCCGCAAAAATTACCGGAGTGCCTGCTGTGGGTGTTCTTATAACCCCAACCGATGCACGGGTCTGCACCCGCCTCAACAGGAACGTGGCGCTTCCAGAGTCCAGCCTATTTGGAAAGGACGTTGAGGGAGTTGAGAGTGTTTATTCACCCATCAGTCCGGATATAACACTGGGGGATCCTGAAAGGGCCATTAGAAGGTTGCCCCCTGAATTTGACCCTGAGAAACCGACCATTGTTTTCTCCTCAGGTTCGTCCCTTTTCAGGATGATGGCTGAGGCCGCGGTTAAAATGGCAGAATCAGATGTCAGTGCAAACATCACAGTTGTGGGGCACCCCCTAAGGGAGGAATACGGGCGGATGGTGGACCGTGATGGGATAATCAACCTGGGCTACATAGACTGGGTCAGTGATCTCTACAGCCTCGCCGACCTTGCGGTGCTCTCTGATGATGGGGTGATGGTCCATGAGGCCATTGCAATGAGGGTGCCGGTGGTGGCCCTGAGGGGTGTCAAGTATGGAAGGTACCATAACATGGGCGCTGTCTTCAGGGGGGCAGTGCTGGAGACCGGCCTTGATGGTATTGAGGAGGCTATTTTAAGGGCATTTGAGGCTTCAGATGATATGAGGAGGGCTGCGGAGGCCTACAGTGGGGATGTGATAGGAGCTGCAGACAGGATAGCTGGAATTATAGAGGAGGAGGCTGGGAAGTCAGTACCTTGAGTCTGGGGTGTGTTTGGGGATCTCATCTGAGGAGGTGGGTGAGTCAGTACCTTGAGAGGAACCTCATGAGCTTGTATACACCATCCGTTGAGGGGTGTGTCTCCACGAAGTCCTCAAATTCATACATTGAAACACCCATTCGCATGAGCAGTGAAAGGTAGGGCACTATCAACCTGGCACCCGGTGCAACAGAGTATACTGCAGCTGCAGTGCCATCATCATGGATTCTAACCTTGTTTAAACCTGTTTTTCCATCGGGAACACTCCAGAATGAACCTGGACCTGCAAGACCTGGTATAACAGCTTCCCTGCCCTCAGTATCTCCTGTTTCTATGAAGCCAACATCGTACCCCAGTGATATTGCATAGGGAAGGTACCGGTAGTCAATTCGCCTCTCAACACCCGCTGCATTGAGCCCGGCCACCACACCTTCCATCCTTGCAACGGGTGTTGTCCCATGACCACCTGTAACGTCGCCTGCCGCGTAGACGTGTTTTCTTGAGGTCTCCATACGTTCATTAACCTTAACCGCACCGTTTTCTCTGAGTTCAACGAACCCATCAAGGAACTCTGAGTTTGGTCTCTGACCTGTTGCAAGGAGTGTGAGGCCTTCAATGCGGCCGGCTGATGTTTCGGCACCATCCTCATCTATTGTGGTGGTGTGTGTGTTCTCAAGGATTCTGACGTCCTTCAGAAGCTTTCTCATAATGTAATCCCTGATGAGGGGGTCAAGTTTGCCCAGAAACTCGCTTCTTGATACCACGGTCACATCTGATCCAAGGGAGGAGAATATACCTGCAAATTCAGCTGCAATTACACCCCCACCTATTATCACTAGTTTTTCAGGGATTCTGTCAAGATCTAGGATGTTCCTGTAGGTTATGGCTTTCTCAGCCCCCTCAATGGGTGGGATGCTGGGCCTGGCCCCTGTTGCTATTATGAGTCTGTCATACTGGAGTTCATCATCCCCTGCGGTTACTATACCATCTGAGACCTCTGCGTCGGCGTATATTATCTCAACACCTGCATCAAGTGTCTCCCTTTCTGTAACATGCCTTATCCTGCTGAGTGTTTCCCTAACACCAGCCGCTATTCTCCTGTAGTCTGTGGAGTATTCAAGGTCAACGACACCGAGATCCCTGAGCTGGCGGGCTTCATCCAGGAACCTGGCAACGTCGTTCAGACCACATACAACCATACATCCCTCATTAAGGCATGTTCCCCCAATGAATTTCCTTTCAATGATTGTAACATCATTTTCGAGGGCTGCAAGTTCCATGGCCGCAGCCCTTCCTGCGGGACCTCCCCCTATCACAACACACTTCATAGGACGCACCTGTATTAATCTTGAATGGTTATTTCCCACAAATCTTTATATGTCACAAGTCTTTATCTAATTACTGACAGTGTAATTTTTTGACATTAATCCTATTAATTTGGAGAGGGTTATTGAATGTGTATTGCAGCACCTGCTCAGATTATTGAAATTGACAGTGAGGATAATGTTGCCACCGTCGACTTTGGTGGTGTGAGGCAACAGGTGAAACTTGATCTTGTTGATGACGTTGAGGAGGGCAAGTATGTGCTTGTTCACTCAGGCTACGCCATCGAGGTCATGTCTGATGAGGCGGCCAGGGAGTCCCTGGAGGCCTGGGATGAACTTCTGAAGGCCCTTGAAGAGGAGGATAACCTGGAGATTTGAATTTCCAGGTTCAACTTTAATTTTAAAATGTTTGGGTTTATTTTTTCTGCTGTGGTGTACTGATATCCTAGTATATCGACACCCTTTTAACACCGTCTATTTTCAGGAATTCTCTGAGGAGACTGCCAGGGATTGGTTTTTCTGTTATTATGGTCAGTTTTGGATTTTCATCCAGTTCAGGGTCCCCTGCATGTGCCTGCCTTATTGTTATACCGCTCTCGGATATCAGCTCTGCAGCGGCAGCAAGTATTCCAGGGTTCCTGGCCTCTGCCTCTATCTCCACCACACCAAAGTCAAGTTCGTTTGCGGCGTCCCTCAGGAGTGCTCCTGCTGGTCTGAGGTTCTGGAATATCTCCCTGAGTTTTTCATCCTCCAGGATGGTTTCTGCTGTTGCCCTGACTGTTCTCCTGTCAACACCTATGGCCCTTGCAAGGGCAACGTCATTTATTTCAACGTCACCACAGTAGACCTTTCCATCAGGGTCTATTCTGAGTCCCAGCTCTATGATCTTCCTTGCGACATCCATTCTCGACGGGTATCTTTCGAATCTGTGCTTTATCTGATTCCACATAACACACCACATCAATGTACATTATTATACAGGCAAGATTTAAATAGTACTTTCATGTATAAGTACTTTGTGGATTAATTAAGGTGATAGGAATGCATGGGAGTGAATGTTTTTGGCATTATAAACCTGGAAAAACCCATAAAAGAAAAACTGGAATTCAGAGAACCCTTTGAAGTATTCAAAAGTATCTATTCTGAATATGAGTCTTCATTCCTTCTGGAGTCCATGGAAAGTGACACTGGACTTGCAAGGTACTCCTTCATTGGATTTGAACCTGAGATGATAATAAGGGCCCGTGAAGGGGTCATTGAGATTGATGATGGCGAGTCCAGGGAGGAGTTTGATTCAAAAAACCCATTCGAGGACCTCAGGGGATTCCTGAAGATGGAAAAAAACTCCGGAGGATTCTGCGGGGGTCTCGTGGGTTACATATCCTATCAGGCCGCAAGATTCTTTGACACCATCAGGCTCAGTGAAGGTGATTTCCCTGATTTTGAATTTGGACTCTTCCTTGATGGTATCATGTTCAACCACCTGACAGGGGAATGCAGCTACATCAGCTGTCACGGCAACAGACTACCTGATATATCCCCCATCCTTGGGGATGAGGTCCCCACAGGGACCCTGGGATACAGGAGAGAACGAACACTCCTCTCAAAGAGGAGGTACATGGAAATGGTCCTTGAGGCCAAGGAGAGGATAAGGGAGGGTGAAATATTTCAGGCAGTGCTCTCCAATGCCACCGATTACAGGCTGAGGGGAGACAGGCTCGCATTCTATGAGTCCCTCAGGAGGATCAACCCCTCACCATACATGTACCACCTTAAACTGGGTGAACGGGAGATAACCGGCTCAAGCCCCGAGATGCTTATCAGGGTTGAGGATAGAAGAGTTGAAACCTTTCCCATTGCAGGAACACGTCCCAGGGGGAGGAACGAAGGAGAGGACAGGGTGATAGCCTCTGATCTTTTATCTGATGAAAAGGAACTTGCAGAGCACCTCATGCTGGTTGACCTTGCCCGGAACGATATAGGTCGGGTATCGGAATTCGGCTCGGTGGAGGTGCCTGAATACATGACCATAAAGAGGTTCTCCCATGTACAGCACATACTCTCACATGTTACAGGTAAACTGAGGGATGGAATGGATGCAGTTGATGCCCTGGGAGCTGTTTTTCCTGCAGGCACAGTGAGCGGCGCACCAAAGATAAGGGCAATGGAAATAATAGAGTCCCTTGAAGGTGTTCCAAGAAATGCCTATGCAGGTGCACTTGGCTACCTATCACTCAATGGAAACGCGGACTTCGCAATAACCATAAGGTCAATGGTATGCCAGGGAAAAACCGGGAGAATCCAGGCAGGAGCAGGGATAGTGCATGACTCCATCCCTGAGATGGAATATCTGGAATGCCAGAATAAGGCAAGGGCACTTTTAAAGTCAATGGAAATGGCAGGTGAACCTGACAGTATAGGTGCTCAGCTGTCCTAAATGAAAATGGCAGGTGAAGAAGTTGATCCTGATAATCGATAACTATGACTCATTCACCCACAACCTCTACCAGATGGCAGGGGAGATCCTGATGGAAATTGACTCTGCAGATATCCTGGTTGTGAGAAACGATGAGGTGGACATTGATTATGTTAGGGCCCTTGACCCTGAGAGGATAATAATCTCACCGGGTCCAGGTAGCCCCATTAAGAGGGAAGATTTCGGCATATGCGGCGATGTGATAGGTGAATTCAGTGACAGACCCATACTGGGCGTCTGCCTCGGGCACCAGGGGATATTCCATTACTTTGGTGGGGTGGTTGGTTACGCGGAACCTGTTCATGGAAAGATCAGCGAGGTCTTCCATGATGGATCAGAACTCTTCAGGGGAGTTCCAAATCCCTTCAGGGCCACAAGGTACCATTCACTGAGATGTGAATGCAGTGGGGTACCTGAGGATATCCTGGTATCTGCATCTGCACCTGACGGCACCATAATGGCCATAAGACACCGGAAGTATCCAGTCTACGGGTTACAGTTTCACCCGGAATCCGCAGGGACCCCCCATGGGAGGGACATACTTGAAAATTTCCTCAGGATGTGATCACATGTCCATACTCCAGGAGATAATAAGATCAAGAAAACTTGAGATCAGGAATTTATCCAGAAAAAAGCCCCTTGAGGAGCTTAGGGATGACCTAACATCCCTGGACGAACCATTGAGTTTCACTGATGCCCTCACAGGAAACAGGGTATCGCTCATATGTGAATATAAAAGGGCATCCCCCTCCTCAGGAAGAACCTATGGAAGAAGCCTCCATGAGATGATGGATGTGTACAGGGATGGCGCAGACGCTGTTTCTGTTATCACAGAGAACAGGTACTTCCATGGCTCCATTGAGTTCCTCAGGGAGGCAGCAGAATACAGGATACCCCTTCTCATGAAGGACTTTGTGGTGGACGAGTACCAGATATACCAGGCAAGGGCATCAGGGGCATCATCGGTTCTCCTCATAACAGGGGTTTTCCCTGACCTTGAATCAGGAATTGAAATCTGCAGGGAACTCTCAATGGAGCCCCTGGTGGAGTGTCACAGTGCAATTGACATATACAGGGCCATAGAGGCCGGAGCAGAGATAATAGGTGTGAACAACAGAAATCTGGAAACACTCGAGGTTGACCTTGAGCGCACAATGGCCCTGGCCCCCCTGGTACCCGATGAGCTGCTCCTGGTATCAGAAAGCGGGGTCAGGGGACCTGAGGATGCTGAGATCCTTGCGGGCTGCGGGGCAGACGCACTGCTCATAGGAACCTCCCTCATGCTGGCCAGTGATCCACGGGAACTCCTTGATGAGATAATAGCAGCCGTTAAATCCTGCAGAGCTGGCAGAAAGAGATACTCAGGGGACGAATTCTTTGAGCAGTTCGCATGAGCAATCTGAGATGGGGAAAGGGATCAGATGAAGATCAAGATCTGTGGGCTCACAAGGGAGGAGGACGTGGTCCTTGCAGATTCACTTGGAGCCGATTTACTGGGATTCATACATGCCCAGAGGTCACCAAGGCACCTTGAACTGGGGGACGTGGCTGAACTCTCCTCCATCATACCAGATGAAAAGGCGGTTCTTGTCATTGAGACATCAGAAACCGCGAAGATAATGGAGGCTATAGATGAAACGGGTATAGAAAGGATACAGCTGCACTCTGTAAGTCCTGAGGTTGCAGGAAGAATCTCTAGGTCTCTGCATGAAGAGGGATACAATCTGGAGCTGACCCTCGCCATCCCCCCGGTTTCTTCTTACATCTCTGGACATGAATTTCAGGGAATATCCGGCCTGCTCCTTGACTCGACTTCAGGTGGAAAAACAGGGGGCACCGGAAAGATAATAGCCCCCTCAGATGCCCTTGAGTTACTGGCCCTTATAAGGGGAATGGATCCCTCCCTGAGGGTTACACTTGCAGGGGGCCTTACACTGGAATTTGTCAGGAAAAACATGGATTATGTATCAAAATTCGACTGCCTGGACTTCAACTCGGGACTTGAGACTGAGCCAGGCTTAAAGGACCATGAAATGATGGCTGAACTCATGAATTACATTGAGGGACTCCCCTTCAGGAAAGGGGTAATTGAAGAAATTTAGGTGTTTTATCATGATAATGGATGGTAAATTTGGTAAATATGGCGGAATATTCGTGCCAGAACTCCTCATACCTGCACTTGAGGAGCTTGAGGCGGCATTCCTCCACTACAGTAAGGATCGGAGGTTCAATGAGGACCTGGACCACTACCTGAGGGAGTATGCAGGAAGACCAACAGGTCTGTACCACGCCAGGAACCTCTCAGAGAAACTTGGATGCAGGGTCTACCTCAAGAGGGAGGATATGCTGCATACTGGGGCCCATAAAATAAACAATACAATAGGCCAGGCACTACTTGCAGGGTATATGGGTAAGAGGAGGCTGATAGCAGAGACAGGGGCCGGGCAGCATGGAATAGCAACTGCAGCAGCAGGCGCCCTCTTTGGGATGGATGTTGATGTCTACATGGGAACCGAGGATGTTGAGAGGCAGAAACTAAACGTCTTCAGGATGGAGATCTCAGGTGCAAGGGTCATACCTGTTGATTCAGGTTCAAGGACACTTAAGGACGCCATAAACCAGGCCATGAGGGACTGGATAAGCAGTGTGGAGGACACCCACTATCTGATAGGATCCACCATGGGGCCCCACCCCTACCCCACCATGGTGAAGCACTTCCAGAGCGTCATAGGCAGGGAGGCCAGGGAACAGATACTTGAAATTGAGGGTGAACTCCCGGATACCATAATAGCCTGTGTTGGCGGCGGCAGCAACGCTATAGGAATATTCTCGGCCTTCATGGACGATGATGTTGAACTGATAGGTGCAGAGGGTGGGGGTGAAGGTATAGAGTCAGGTAACCATGGGGCAACCCTATCGGCCGGTTCAGAGGGTGTACTGCACGGTTCACTTTCATATGTACTCCAGGATGACGATGGGCAGATAAATGAGGCCCATTCGGTTTCGGCGGGCCTTGACTATCCAGGGGTTGGTCCAGAGCACGCATACCTCATGGAGACTGGAAGGGCAAGGTATGAGCCCATAACCGACGCCGAGGCCCTCAGGGGATTCAAACTCCTCTCCAGATGTGAAGGTATAATGCCAGCGCTTGAAAGCGCCCATGCCATAGCATGCCTTGAAAAATACGCCTCAAAACCTGAAAACAGGGGAAAGACTGTTATAGTTAACCTTTCAGGGAGGGGAGACAAGGATATGTTCCTTGCAGCGGGCCTGCTGGGGGTGGATGTATGAATTACGCTAGAGTAAGTCAGAACGATATATGCATGTCTGGTCTGGGGGTGGATGTATGAATTACGCTGAAATGTTCAGTAGGGTTAAGGGATGCGCCTTTGTCCCATTTGTGGTTGCAGGGGACCCTGACATGGAGACATCAGTTGAAATCATAAGGACACTTGTGGATGCCGGTGCAGATGCCCTTGAAATAGGTTTCCCATTCTCTGACCCCATAGCAGACGGTACAAGTGTTCAGGAGGCTGATTTAAGGGCTTTAAATTCCGGAATGAGCATCGATGACTGCTTCAGATTGATAGAGAGGATAAGGGAATTCACCTCAGTACCGGTGGGCCTTCTTGTATACTACAACCTCATATATCGCATGGGTGTTGATGAATTCTACAGGAGGGCCGCCGAGGCCGGTGTTACAGGTATCCTTGCAGCGGACCTCCCCCCAGAGGAGGCTGCTGATGCCCTCAGGGCAGCTGAAAGATATGGGATTGACCAGATATTCATAGTTGCACCCACAACAGACAATCAGCGCCTCAAAATGATCTCACAGGTTTCCTCAGGGTTCCACTACCTTGTATCGGTTATGGGGGTCACCGGTGCAAGGTCCAGGGTTGAGGATAGCACACTTGAACTCATAGAGAGGGTTAAGGGGGCAGGAAGCCTTCCTGTGATGGTTGGATTTGGTGTTTCACAGCCAGAACATGTGAGCATGCTTGCTGATGCAGGTGCAGATGGGGTTATAGTTGGAAGCGCAATCATAGACCTGATATCCGGGAACCTTGATGACAGGGATGGGATGATTCGGGAGATATATGAAATGGTCAGAAAAATGAAGACCGCTGCAGGGGGGTCCAGATGAGGTTTGAGGGGATAATGAATGATATAATGGACTTCAGGAACCTCAGTGAAGATGAGGCACACGATTTAATGGAGATGATAATGAATGGTGAAATGGGTGATGTCCAGATTGCCGCACTACTCACAGCCCTTGCAATGAAGGGGGAGACAGTTGAGGAGATCACAGGCTTTGCAAGGGCAATGAGGGAGAGGGCAGTGAAGGTTAAAACCCCCGAATCCATGAGGGTCGTTGATGCCTGTGGGACGGGGGGTGACAGGTTCAAATCCTACAATGTGAGCACCGCAGCAGCAATAATAGCCGCTGCAGCCGGTGTTAAGGTGGCAAAACATGGTAACAGGGCGGTTACAGGTTCATGTGGTGGTGCAGATATACTGGAGGCTGCAGGTGTCAACATAGAACTGGGACCTGAAGCTGCACGGAGGTCCCTTGAAAACCTGGGAATAGCCTTCATGTTTGCCCCCCTCTTCCACAGGGCAACCGCCCGGGTGGCACCTGTAAGGAGGGAACTTGGCTTTAAGACGGTATTCAATATACTGGGGCCCCTAACATCCCCTGCATCAGCAGAGGTACAGCTCCTGGGGGTCTTTGACCCCTACCTTGTTGGCCCTGTTGCAGAGGTCCTCAGGAACCTTGGTGTGAAAAGGGCGATGGTTGTCCATGGGTTTGATGGTAACATGAACCCTGCAATGGATGAGATATCCACGGTGGGTCCAACACTTGTGGGTTTCCTTGAGGATGATGAGATAGGAATCGAGAGGCTCATGCCATCGGATTTCGGTGTTGATGTTGGGTGCCTCCAGCACCTGAAGTCGGCATCAACGATTGATGGAAACCTCAGAATGTTCCTGGATGTCCTCGCTGGAGTGCATGATACGCCTGAGAGGAAATCGCGACTGGACATCGCCCTTGCAAATGCGGGGGCACTGATATACCTTGCGGAAATGGAGGATACACTTAAGGGTGGAACAGAAGCTGCAAGAGAAACAGTTGAATCTGGAGCTGCACTCCGTTTACTGGAGGATTTCGCATCCTTCACTCAGAACCTGTAAAGGTGAATGGGCCCGCTGGGATTCGAACCCAGGGCCTCACGGTTATCAGCCGTGCGCTCTAACCACCTGAGCCACGGGCCCATGAACTATTTAAGAATCAGTGGGGTGATTCCAACTTTTGGAATTCCTCATATATATGCTTTTCTGTCTGGTATTTCAGGGTTTCCAGCATCAACCCCGTAAAATCTCGAGGTCCTCTGCTGCCTTGATGATCTCAGTGATTTCAGAGGCGGTCCCTTCAGGTGTCCTGTTTTCAACCACACTGACGATGGATCCCATGAGGGCTGCGCATACAAACATTGCTGTTCGAAGTAACTCCATGTGCTCCAAAAGACTTGAGGGAGTATCATGCATTCTCCTTCTGGAGTCAGCAATCCTCCTCTTGATTATATCATGGGGATCTGATTCAAGGATTATGATGAGATCAGGGGTTATGAACTCCACTGGAAGTGAAACAAGGTAACCGAGGGGTGACCTGTCAAGTCCGTGGAGATCCAAGACCACCCCCTTCATTTCAGATACCCTGTGGGCAGCTTCACGCCAGATATTGTGCTGCTGATCCAGGGAGAGGCTGAAAAGTTCCTCCAGTGTACCTGCAAGGCTTCTCTCCCCTGCAATCTCCAGCATCAGTTCTCCGTAATTGATGAAGGTATGATCCAGTTTTTCAGAGAGAATCCTGCATAGGGTGGTTTTTCCGACACCTGGCACGCCCACAATGGCAATGGTTTCAGGAAAACCCGGCATGAGACTGATATCATTTATTTACCATTTCACTTATGGCATCTGCCATCATATGCCCTTCCACTGTGATCTCGGCCCGGTCGATGCCCTCAACCTCCTCTGCAACAGTCCTGGCATCCATGGCCATCCTGGCGGCGCTCATGCATCCAGGGTTTGTGGGCCGGATCGTTATCTTTGCAATGGTTTCACCCTTCTCCTCGATTTCGATGTTTTCAACAAGACCCATCTCCACTATGCTTATACCCATGTGTGGGTCTGCAACCTTTTTGAGAGCTTCCTTAACCTTTTCCAAGAGTTCTTCTGACATTATTATTACCTCAGCTGGTATTTTGATAATCACTGTGGTGATTCTCTATTTTTAAGTTAACCCTATTTAAACATGTCCATTATCAGCCGCCAGGAAAAAGAATTTTAAGCCATCATATCATGGAATAAGGATTATTTAAAACTTTTTCTGCGCCTTAACCTAACAGCAACGCCACGCTCTGCCTTCACCATCTCCTCGCCGCATAAAACAGCCCTTCCAACACCCAGAACATCTCCTTCACGGACTATTACAACCTCATCGCCGGGTATTATTCCTCTGTCGGCGTCTACAACTCCAGGTGCAAATAATGTGTTGCTCTCCAACCTGAAATCTATCTCAACCCATTTCACGCCGAGGCTGTAAATGGATGCTGCGCCCTCAAGGGATGGTGATATGAGCCCCCGGTCCATCATCAGGGTGCCTATCTCTGAACCATCCTGCGCGAAGATCCTCCTGTGATATCTCCCCCTCACCCTGCAGTCATCGGGGATGATAACGTCTGCACCCTCCCCGAACTGGTATACCGCCACCGAGCGCAGCATATGGAGCATCCTCTCCCGTGTCCCTATCTTTTCATAGCCTCCAAGTTCCTTTCCAAGCCTGTGGATGGCCTCTGGAGATGCGGGCCTTGAGGTGGTGGCTGTGTGGGTGAAGGAGTCAAGGTACTCCTCGCAGACCTCAAGGTATCCCCCGTCAACATGGGCTATAACTTCAAGGTCACCCACGTAGTCTCTTAGAAGTTTTCCTGAAAGTTTTTTCTCCTCATGGGACCATTCCCCTGTGGTTGAAACATCATATGATGAGATTGGGTGAGTGTTCTCCATCTCCCTGGGGCATATACCGAAGGGTGATGTGAGTATGAGTTCCTGGAATCCCCTGGTGACCCTCATGAATTTCCTGTGGGACCTTGAGGTCGAGTAGGGTTTCTTCATGCTGCACGGGAGCACCACCACAACCTCCCCGAGGGGCTTCATCAGTTTCATCCTATCCCGCCACCTCACAGCCTCGGGGCGGTGGAGTGATTCTTCAATTGAACATATAACCTTCATCCTGTCAGTTATGATTTTATCATGACTCCTTACTGTGGGTTAGAGACCATTCAACCATTTGAGACCTGTGAGTTCTGCCACATCCTTTTTAAGGGCTACAAGGTCCTCGTGATTCAGTTTTTTAATATCATCCTTTCCTGTTATCCTTGCAAAATCAGCTATCTCTGCTGTTGAGACCCTTATATAGTTTTCAAGTCTTTCAGCAGCCTTTCTGGTGTCCAGGTGCTTCACAAGGTCAGGGTCATGGGTGGTTATACCCGTTGGACACATTCCTGTATGGCATAGTCTGTGCTGCTGGCAGTTCATGGCGATAAGGGCCGCGGTACCTATGTAAACCGCATCTGCCCCCAGGGCAAGGCATTTGGCCATATCAGCCCCTGTCCTGAGTCCTCCCCCTGCAATCAGGGATACTCTACCCTCAAGTCCCTCGTTAACAATAACCTTGGCGGCCCTGGGTATGGCCGCAATGAGTGGTATGCCTGTGCTGTCCCTTATATGTGGGTTAACAGCCCCTGTACCTCCTCCGAATCCATCGAGACTTATGAAGTCGACACTGGCATCAAGGAGGGCTTTTACATCGTCCTCAACGTTTCCACATCCGATCTTGGCACCAACGGGAGAACCTCCAGAGAGTTCCCTGAGGTATGATACCTTCTCTCTGAGTTCCTCAGGCTCTCTGATGTCAGGGTGATGGGCGGGAGAATATGAGCCCTCACCCTCTTTAAGTCCACGAACCCTTGCCACATCATCGGTGATCTTTTCAGGGGGCAGATAACTTCCTTTACCAGGGTATGCCCCCTGACCGAATCTTATCTCTATGGCGGCGGCCCTCTGGAGTATATCCTCTGTGACTCCGAATCTCCCTGTTGAATACTGGACTATGAGGTAATCTCCAGCCTTCTCCATCTCATATTCAAGGACGCCCCCCTCACCTGAATTGAAGCCTATACCCATTTTGGCCGCAGCAGAGGCAATGGCCATCCTTGTCCTTTTTGAGACGGCACCATAGCTCATACCGCTTATCATTACAGGGGAGCTCAGTTTCAGGGGTTTATCTGCCATCTCCCCTATGGTAACACCTGTTTCAACAGGGTCCGCTGCGTTTAGTGGCATGGATGACACCTGTGCAGGTACAAAGTGTATGTCATCAAGTCCCAGCGGCAGCCTCTTTTGAGATCCCATTGACTCAAGGGGCGCTTCACCTGTTCCCGCAGCCTCCTTTATATGGATCATGTTCTTGTAGTCACTGTGACTTTCGGAGCGACCTTCTCTCCTCATACGGATGCCATTCAGTGATTCCGTGTTACAGAAATAGAGTTCCCTGAGACCATATTTCTGATAAACAGTGCATGATGCGCAGAGACACCCCCTCTCATTAACCTCGTATTTGCTACTCCCGGTGGCACAGAAGAGCATCTCATCGTCCCCGTGACCGGGGTAACTCGGGCAATCCGGGCATAAACATTCCCTGTCCTGTTCCTTCATAACAACCCCTGTTGCAGTTGGCTCTTAATAAGTTATAACGTCTTTATCTAATTAATAGTGATGGTCTGGTGAATACGTGTGGAGGGGGATGTGTGGCCCGCTGTTCTAATGGCCATACTATCTGGACATCTCCATGAGTTCTTCATGGAGTTTTCTGAGACGATCTATTGATGGATGGTTCTTTCCAAGACGATCAGACCATTTTTTAATCACAAAATCAATATCAACTTCATCCGAGCCATTTATGAGGTTATCTGCGTGGGCGACAATCTTTTCTTCAAGGGTCTCTGGCATGTAGTTCCCAGGCGGAAGTCCCAGGGCATCAGCCTCATCCCCGGGTATCCCTGCACCAACATGCCTCTCGACTATCCTGATGACCTCCACAGGGTAACCGAGTTCCCTGAGGATACGGGCCCCCTCAACTGCATGCTCAACTCCACTGGTCCTGCAGCGGCCTATATCATGAAGAAGGGCACCCTCTTCAACAAGTTCTATGTTAACAGGGAGGTTTTCTGCCAGTTCAAGGGCCTTTTTCCTGACGGCCAGTGAGTGTTCCATCACCCATTCAGGACATCCAGCACTTCTGAGTAGATGAATGCTCAAGACAACACCCTGTTAACCAGAAATTCGTGATTTTCTAGGAATTCAGAGTCTGGGGGTGTGCGGCATCAAAACCATTGTTTTCGTAGAGGCTGAGTTCATCCTTCAGTTGCTGTATTATTTCAGAGTTGTCCATGAATTCCATTTCAGAGCCGCATTCAGGGCATGTGAAGTTCTCTTCAGCAGCCTCATCGAAGGTGAAGCGGTAGTGACCGTTTACACATACAAAGAACATGTTGTTCTCCTCAAAGTCCAGGGCTTCCCTGAGTTTTTTAACTATTTCTCCGTGCTTCCTCTTTATCATCTCTGTAACCTTTTCCGGCTCAAATTTCCATGTGTAGGTGTACCACTGTGTTTCAGGGTCCTTGCTTCTCTTGTAGCTTGCCACACCCGCATCATAGAGCTTGTAGAGTATCCTCCGGACTATGTTGAGTTTAAGCTGGGTTTTCTCTGAAATCTCCTCATCTGTTACCTTACCCTTCATGAGGCACTCCAGAACCGGCACTGCCTCATCCTCTTCATCCTCGGTGATAATCTCATGGATCAACTCTTGTAGCATCTGATCATCAATCAATTGAAATCCTCCAGCTTTGAGAAATAACTGCATACAGGGTATGCTGAATCAATCAAATTTTTTGAGTGCACTCCAATTTATGTGCCTAATCTTATTTAAAATTTTATAAAATCATGAGTTCCTCATCGCAGCGGGGGCCTCACAATGACCGCAGGTACATGTTCCAGTGAGGACAGCATTTCAACTGTAACTGTTTCAGGTTCACTTCCAAGTTCACTGGCCATATCATAAACGGTTTTTCTATTGCTGTACCTTTCATGGTACCCCTCGGCAATGGATGCCACCTCAAGGAGTACCTCAGGGGTAGCAGGTTTTGATGATGCAAGGGGGGTTGGCCATCTTTTCCTGGAGAACCTCCCTGCAATGTAACCCATGAAACCGGTATCTGAGATTATACCTGGTGCAGCTATGGGAAGTGATGTGAAATATCTCCCAAGGATTCGGTAGGTTGCGTCGGTGTCAATAACAACCACCGTGACATCTGCACCTGATTCCCTCAGGATCCCCTCTGCAATGGATTTTGCAGCACTAACCGGGTTTTCAGGAAGAAGTGAAACATATGTGCCCGGGACATTGCTCAAATCAATTCCGGCCTCAGAGGCTGGTTTGAGGGCATGTTTCAGACCGTAATATCTGAGCACAACCTCCTTATGGTTTCTTGCCTCAGGGGGGAGGTTTCTGAGATTTCTCAGGGTTCTTTCCTTTATTCCAAAAAGGGGTCCGAGGATATGGCCCCAGATGTACTTTGACCAGAGGTCTGCAAGAATGATGGCAGTCCTGGAGGCTTCAAATTCTGATTCATCAACGAGGTTCCCCTGGGCAATCGAGATGGGGGTTTCAGAGACCACGAGGAAGTCCCCATCGGTGACCAGTTCACCTGCCCTATTCACAATTTCAGATAAACCCTCACCTGGCTTTATGTAGTCGGTCCTCACAGGCACCGTGATGTATCCATCTGTGGGCATATTCATCCGGTCCTCTAACTGCATTCCCCTCAATTAAGGCAAAAAATCTAGGGAATGTTCATCTGACCCTCACAGGCGGGGCCCATACCTTGAGGTCTATACCCTCTATGATGGCCCTCCTGCCTTCAAGCTGCACCACGACCCCCGAGTGGACCTTCTGCATCATGCAGTGGGCCGGGAGAAATCTCACGGTGTCACCGATGTTGGGGAGTTCTCCGTCAATCATGCCCTCAAAGCCCCCCACCATGCAGACCCCGATGTCCCTGAACTCAAAGTCCTCGTTTCCAAGACGGTGACATGGCCCAACGATGTGGACAGTTATGAGCCCATTGTTTTCATCCAGTATCTCCGCAAAGTGGGTTATGGGGCACCCCAGGGGCCTGTAACGGATTATATCCCCCTTTTTAAGTTCAGTCCTTGCAAATGGAAAGAGCACCTCCCTGCATGAACCCTCTTCAGGGAGGGGCTTCAGTATGAAATCTGCCTCGTACCCGTCAAGGACACCCACAACCTTCTTCTCCTCTGGCAGAAGGTCCTCCTCCTTGAGGATCTCCTGGAGCTTCTGAAGGTTCTCTGCAAAAAGCTCCTGGTACATGAAGTGGCATCTGTCTATCTCTGTCCGCCCCTTAAGGAGTGCGGAGGCGTATTCATCGCACCTTGCATAGCCACAGATACCGCAGTTGTATCCTGGAAGAAGTTCTGTAACCCTTTCTCTGAGTGATCTGTCACCTGGCATCTGAAAGACTCTCTCTTCATTCTCCCTCATATGTCTGGAAGCCGTCTATTCTTCTGAGTATTCCCCTGTGGTGCTTCTTATTGACCCTTGTCTCACCCACACAGAGGGTGCAGACTGCAAGGGGTGCTGAGTGACGGAGTTCCTCTTTTTCAAGGGAAACCTCTCTGCTCTCTATCATTTCCTCTGCAAGTTCCATGCATCCCTGTCCGCTGAGACCATTTGCCTCTATTATCTTTGCCGATGGGTTAACCTCCAGTATACGCTCCCTGAATATTTCCCTCTCTGCCTGGGATATCATATCCCCTTTGGTAACGACAGCAATGTCTGCAGTTGAAAGGAAGGGTCCAACCTTGAGGGGGGTGTTGGGACCGCTTGTAGCGTCTATAACGCAAACACCCAGGCAGTTCTTTGTGTAGGGCGCGCACCTGTGACACAATCCTGCTGTTTCAATGATTAGGAAGTCTGATTCATTCTTCCCGGCCCATTTTATCATGTCATCTATGTTGTAGATGGCGTAGTGGTCCGGGCACATATCCATTGAGAGGCCCACAAGTGTGGGCACCCCTATCTTCTCAAACTTCTTGTCGTCATCGGTGTATAGACAGTCTATTTTAACCACCGATGAATTGAATCCCCTCGCCTTGAGGCTCTTCAGTGTGTGCATGAGTACTGCTGTTTTCCCGGATCCTGGTGTTCCAGCAACTATTACCATTCTCATATGTTTCCCTTCTGTAACTGGTGTAGCTTTCAGCTTAACCTTTTATTATCTCTGTGAGGTCTATGCTTTCAACCAGCTCTCCCCTCCTCACCTTCTCACGGAGGCTGAGCATGAGTTCATCTATCTTGTTGAGTTCACGGGATATCTCCTTCTCCTGGGGTGTCGTTGTAACTATCTTCTGCATACCACCATGCTTCATCACTATCCTCTTGTCGGTCATGAGTGCAAGCACAGGGTCGTGGGTTACAACCAGAACGATTTTGCCGTGTCCTGCCAGCACCTTGAGCGCATCGTGTTTTCTTATGCCGGCGTTTTCGATTTCATCTATGAGCACTATGGGAGAGTCACTTATTATGGCCACATCCGCAACCATGAGGGCCCTTGACTGCCCCCCACTGAGTATTGTGAGGTCGTGCTCCTTTTTGATGGGTTCACCGGTGAGGGTGTTTGCAAGTTGGATCACACGATCCACGCATTTTTCACTGGCACCCCTGCATTTGGCGTGAAGACTGAGAAACTCTCCCACTGTCATATCTGCCAGGAAGTTCATGTTCTGGGAGAGCTGTGCCACCATCTTCTTCCTGGGGTTTGTACGGTCCTCGTAACTTGGCTCTTCATCGTTCACGAGGATTTTTCTCTTGGAGAAGGTGTCCTTCTGGGCCAGCTGTTCAATGTCACCTATAAGTGAACTTTTACCACTTCCTGTGGGGCCGACCACACCAAAAATTTCGCCTTTTCTTATTTCAACCTTCTCAACCGGTTCCTTCTCTCCGTATTTGTCATAACCGCCAATTACTGTGATTTTCTCTATCATTAAAGATTCACCTTTCCGAGAGTATCTCCCCTCAAGCCTCTTCTTATGGTTTCAAGGGCTGTTATCTCTTCGGGGGGTATGTTTCCAAGGTTAACGTCTGGTCCTATTTTCAGTATGAAGTAAACCTGCTGGTTTTTCTGTGGGGCCTCCCATATTATCCTATCCTGTGGGAGTTCATTGAGGAGGTGGTTGAATTCGTCCTCCTTCACGTTTCCATCCTCATCGTATATGCCTATGTTGTGGCCGCTTTCCCGGGCCTCCATGAGTACCATGCTGGCTCCAGCTTCAAGGTCGGCCCTTACAAGTTCAACCCGATCCTCCGGGCTGAGGAGCCTGTCTCTCACAGGGTCCTTTTTACCAACCTCTGATATGATCTGGAACCCATCTTCAGCTGCTCTCTCTATAAGTTCACATTTTTCATCAGTTTCTATCTCAACTGTTCCATTTGATATTTCCAGTGTTTCAAAACCAAGGCTTCGTGCCTCTTCAAGGTATTCCTGGATTTTACCGTTGAGGTAGGCGATCTCAAAGAGGGTGCCCCCGGGATACGCCTCAACATCGAATGAACGGTACATCTCTATTTTTTCAATGACAGCATCGCGTCTGTGGAGGGGGAGGGTTCCCCATCCAAACTTTATGAAATCAACGTAATCTGATGAAATCTCCATGAGGTCACGGGCTGTTTTAATGCCCATTCCCTTATCGAGAACCATGGTTATTCCATTTTTTCTGGGTTTCCCACCCCTTGGAGGTGTGAGAAAGTCAAAGGCGTTCATTATTATCACCTTCTGGGTTGAGTCAGAATAAACACCAACGGCATATTAATTTAAATTCATATGTTTACTACCTTTATAAATAATTTTTCTTATATAGGTCTCATGGGATATCTGGTCCCATCTACTATTTGGGATCTTATATAGGTACCATGAAGATTCTATAAGTTGAATCCCATCACTATTTTGGGATCTATATTATATATTAATAGGTGGTGGTACATGTGATGGAGAGTATATGTTACTTTGAAAGGCCAGGTAAGGAGAACACTGAAAGGGTCCTTGAACTTGTTAAGGAAAGGGCAGATAAGCTTGGGATCAGGGACTTTGTGGTCGCCTCAGTATCCGGTGAAACTGCACTCAGGTTATCTGAGATGGTTGAGGGAAACATTGTTTCTGTAACACACCATGCGGGTTTCAGGGAGAAGGGCAAACTTGAACTTGAACCCGGGATGAGGGAGAAACTGATTGAGAGGGGTGTCAGTGTATACGCAGGTTCACATGCACTCAGCGGTGTTGGAAGGGGGATATCAAATAAGTTCGGCGGAGTCACACCTGTTGAGGTGATGGCCGAAACCCTCAGGATGGTTTCACAGGGCTTCAAGGTGTGTGTTGAGATATCGATAATGGCAGCCGACGCAGGACTCATCCCTGTTGATAGGGAGGTCATAGCAGTAGGTGGCACTGGATGGGGTGCTGACACGGCCCTGGTTCTCACACCGGCGCATATGAATAGCGTATTTGACCTGAGAATTCATGAGATCATTGCGATGCCAAGACCATAATCAGGTACCTGCATGGTATGGGTGGGTTGCCGGAATTCATGATTTTCATGGCCCGGTGACCATACCATAATTTCATTTTGCCCCAACATTGTACCGGTATTTTGAGAGGTCACAGAAACTGATTTTTAATTTTGATCGGGACCCATGGGTTCATTGGTGCCACTTAAACCGTTGCTTTTAAATATGTATTACCACAATAACATATTTCATAGATAAATGTGGGGGTAGTAAGTGAAATTCATTAACGATGCCATAAAGGAATCTGAGAAAAGGGAAAAGCCACCTTCCATCTCAATGAACTCAGAAATTGACCAGGAACTTCGGGAAATAATCGAAAATAGCAGGGCAAAGATATACGTTGTTGGGACCGGCGGGGCGGGTAACAACACCGTAACTAGGCTCAGTGAAATAGGAGTTGAGGGTGCTGAAACAATAGCCATTAACACAGATGCCCAGGATCTCTTCTATACGGTTGCTAACCGGAAGCTGCTCATAGGAAGGAATGTATGTGGAGGTCTTGGTGCAGGTGGAGTCCCTGAGGTTGGAGAGGAATGTGCCGAGGAAAGCGAGGATGATATCCGCAGGGAGCTTGAAGGGGCTGACATGGTCTTTGTAACCTGTGGTCTTGGCGGAGGCACAGGAACCGGATCGGCACCAGTGATATCCAAGCTGGCCAAAAAGGCCGGTGCACTCACGATAGCAGTTGCAACCATGCCCTTCAGTGCTGAGGGCCTTAAAAGAAGGGAAAATGCTGAGAGGGGCCTTGAGAAACTTCAGAGTGCTGCCGATACCGTGATAGTGATCCCCAATGACAAGCTTCTTGAGGTTGCACCCAACCTTCCCCTCAACAAGGCATTCATGGTTGCAGATGAAATCCTTGGCAGGGCAGTTAAGGGGATAACGGAACTCATAACCAGGCCGGGTCTTGTGAGCCTCGACTTTGCTGATGTTAGGAGCATAATGAAGGGCTCAGGGATGGCAATGATTGGAATGGGTGAAGCCGAAGCAGGTGACAGGGCCCTTGAATCAGTTTACGAGGCTCTTAACAGCCCGCTACTTGATCTGGACATATCCAATGCAAAGGGTGCACTTATAAATATCTCTGGAAGTTCCGACCTGACACTTCAGGAGGCCGAAAGGATAGTTGAGGTTGTTGCCGAGGAACTGGATCCCGATGCAAACATAATATGGGGTGCGCAGATTCAGGATGAACTGCAGAACGTTATAAGAACAACGATTGTTGTTGCCGGTGTGAGATCACCGTACATATACGGCTCACATGGATCTGCAGAAAAGGAGTTCTTCGAGGAAAAACAGCGGGAGAAGGACTCTGTGGATGAGTCTGTCCTGGAAGAATTTATAGATGGAGTATTCTGATATTCTTCCACACACCCCCACATCAATGAAAACATTTATAAATCTTGAAGGATAGATTACTCCATCACTCATCCCGATCATCATCCTTGTTTTTAATCATTATAAATTAGCGGGGATAAATCATGAAATACAGGGATTCTGTTCTGAATTTTATCAAGCAGTCAAAGAGGGTATTGAAGGTATCAAAGAAACCCACAAGGGAAGAATACCTCAACGTGTCAAAGGTGACAGGTATCGGTATAATATTGATAGGTGTAATAGGATTCATAATAAGTATAATTGCCCAGTTACTGGGTGGCTGATTAACTCTTACTGAAAAAGTCACAGTGAATTATATATATGAGGTTGTGTTCTTAATGGAAGATAGTAAAAATTCCATCTATGCCCTTAAGACCTCGGTGGGTCAGGAGAAGAATGTGGCAAGGATGCTGGCCAGGAAGATAAGGGATAGTGGTATTGAGATAAACGCGATTCTTGTTCCAGAGTCCCTCAGGGGCTACATCCTTGTTGAGTCCTCGTCAAAGATCGACATGAGAAACCCTGCCATAAGGGTTCCCCACCTCAGGGGTGTTGTTGAGGGAAAAACCGAGGGCGAAGCAAAGATAGAGTTCGAGGAGGTTAAGAGGTTCCTCAAACCTGAGCCCATAATATCGTCCATTAAGAAGGGCAGCATCGTTGAGCTGATCTCAGGGCCATTCAAGGGTGAAAGGGCAAAGGTTATCCGTATAGATGAATCCAGAGAGGAAGTCGTACTTGAACTCATAGAGGCTGCAGTGCCGATTCCTGTAACAGTTAAAGGTGATCAGATTAGAATAATACAAAAGGAGGCTGATTAATGGCTAAAGAAACCGTTGAAATTCTTATTGATGGTGGAAAAGCCACTCCAGGACCGCCACTGGGTCCTGCGATTGGTCCGCTTGGAATTAACATGATGCAGGTTGTTGAGGAGATAAACCGCAAAACCGCGGATTTTGAGGGAATGAAGGTCCCTGTTAAGATCATAGTTGATACCGACACAAGGGACTTTGAGGTTGAGGTTGGTACACCACCAACAACCGCCCTGATCATGGATGAACTCAAGATCGAGAAGGGTTCACAGGACCCGGGCATGGACAAGATAGCAGACATCTCCATGGAGCAGGTGCTGAAGATAGCAAGGATGAAGTTCGACGCCCTCCTCTCAAACGACTACAAACGTGCAGTCAAGGAGATCATGGGTACCTGTGTGAGTATGGGTGTGACAGTGAATGGCAAGGACCCCAGGGAGGTTCAGAGGGAAGTTGATCAGGGAGCCTATGATGACCTCCTCACATCATAAAAATTTATAAATCTTGAGAATCACATAACTAACCCCATCATATGAACTTATTTTTTGAAGTTCATGGAGGATTCAGAAATGCAACAGGAGATTATGGAAGCGGTGAAGAAGGCCAAGGAACTTTCAAGGCCGAGAAACTTCACACAGTCCATGGATGTTATTCTTAACATCAAGGACCTTGACGTCAACAAACCAGAGAACAGGTTTGACGAGGAAGTTTCTCTACCCAACGGTCGCGGTAAGGATGTTAAAATCGCCGTGATAGCCGATGGGGAACTGGCTCTCCAGGCTAAGAACGCTGGAGCCGACCTTGTGATAACCAAGGATGAACTTGAAGAACTTGGCAAAAACCGAAAGGAAGCAAAAAAACTTGCCAACAGCTATGAATTCTTCGTGGCCCAGGCAGATATGATGCCCCTGGTGGGAAGGTTCCTTGGACCGGTTCTTGGACCCAGAAAGAAGATGCCAAAACCGGTGCCGGCAACGGTGAACCCGGAGCCCATACTCAAGAGGCTCAGGGACACTGTAAAGGTGAGAATCAAGGACCAGCCTGTGGTTCATACTGTGGTTGGCACAGAGGATATGGATGATGAGAAACTTGCCGAGAACATAGAGGCTGTTCTGCAGACAATTGACCGCAAACTCGAGAAGGGCAGAAACCAGCTTAAGTCCATGTACGTTAAAACGACCATGGGCCCGGTAGTGAGGGTGATTTAAATGGCTCATGTGGCTGAATGGAAGAAGAAAGAGGTTCAGGAGCTCCAGGACCTCATCAAGAGTCATGAAGTGGTTGGTATAGCTAACCTTGCTGATATACCTGCAAGACAGCTACAGAAGATGCGCCAGACACTCCGTGACAGTGCACTCATCAGAATGTCAAAGAAGACACTGATCAGCCTTGCCCTGGAAAAAGCTGGCAGAGAACTTGAAAATGTTGATTCCCTCTCTGATTACATGGAGGGCCAGCCTGCACTCATATTCACTGATATGAACCCATTCAAACTCTTCAAGATCCTTGAGGACAGCAAAACCCCTGCCCCTGCCAAGCCAGGTGCCATAGCCCCGGCGGATATAGTTGTACCCAAGGGGGACACCGGCTTTGCCCCGGGCCCAATCCTGGGGGAGCTTCAGCAGATAGGCATCCCGGCCAAGATCGAGAAGGGAAAGATCGTGGTTTCAAATGACCACGTTGTGGTGAAGGCCGGGGAGGAGATACCCCCAAAGGTGGCAGGAATATTAACAAGGCTGGATATACAGCCACTTGAGGTTGGAATAGATCTCAGGGCAGCATATGAAAATCAGACAGTCTACACAGCAGACATCCTGACCATAGATGAGGAAAAAACCTTATCTGACATTCAGAAAGCATTTTCACAGGCATTTAACCTATCAGTTAACGCAGTTATATACACTCGCGAAACAATGCCTGCGATTATCCAGAAGGCTGCTTCAAAGTCATTCAACCTTGCATACAATGCATCAATCCTAACCTCAGAGACCACTGATCTGCTGCTTGCAAAGGCCTATGCCCAGATGCTTGCACTGGCCGCTGCAGCTGCAGAGGTTAATGGTGAAGCAGTTGATGATGAACTGAGGGATAAATTGTCTTCAAGGGCAGCAGCACCCGCCCCTGAAGAGAAAGAGGAAGAGGTTGAAGAAGAAGCTGAAGAGGAAGAAGAAGAGGAAGAAGAGGATGCAGCCGCTGGTCTCGGCGCACTCTTCGGATAAACGCTTTAATGGCATAGTTAACCTAAAAAAATAAAAATTTGAGGTGATCATATGGAATACATATACGCAGCAATGTTACTGCACACAACCGGTAAGGAGATCAACGAAGAAAACGTTAAAAGTGTCCTTGAAGCAGCAGGCGCTGAAGTGGATGATGCAAGGGTCAAGGCTCTAATAGCAGCCCTTGAAGATGTGGACATTGAAGAGGCAATGGAAACAACAGCTGTAGCAGCAGCACCTGCAGCAGCCGCAGCACCTGCAGCAGCAGCCGAAGAGGCTGAAGAAGAAGAGGAAGAAGAAGAGGAAGAAGAGGAAGCTGAAGAGGAAGCAGCAGCCGGTCTCGGTGCACTCTTCGGTTAAACTCCTTTCTATTTTTTTCTGCCATAACCAATGGCAAAAAATTTATTTTTCCTAATCCTGATTCTATTTATAAAAACTGTTTTCAATGATTACCATGTCTCGTCAGCTTGAAGAACTTGGATACAGGAAATATGAATGCGAGTCCTGTGGGAATACCTTCTGGTCAATAAGGGAACGCGGAACATGTGGAGATGCCCCCTGCGATGAATACGATTTTATAGGAAATCCCGCGACAGATAGAAGCTATGACCTGTACGAGATACAGGATGAATTCATAGAATTTTTCGCTGAAAGGGGTCATGAGCCCATCAGAAGATATCCGGTACTTGCAAAGCGCTGGCGGGACGATGTCTTCCTTGTGGGAGCATCCATATACAACTTTCAGCCATGGGTGACATCCGGCCTTGTGAAGCCCCCTGCAAATCCACTTGTTGTTGCGCAGCCATCAATAAGACTCAACGACGTTGATAACGTTGGAAGAACAGGTAGACACCTAACATGCTTCACCATGGGCGGACACCATGCATTCAACTCTGAAGATAACACAGTTTACTGGGAAGAAGAGACAGTAAAGTACTGCCACGAATTCCTGACCCATATAGGTATTGATCCATCTGAGATAACCTTCATAGAATCCTGGTGGCAGGGTGGCGGAAACGAGGGGCCATGCTATGAGGTCTGTGTCCGCGGAGTCGAGCTGGCTACACTGGTTTTCATACAGTACAGAACCCTTCCAGATGGCGGCAGGGAGGAGATCCCGCTAAAAATAGTTGACACCGGCTATGGACTTGAGAGATTTGCCTGGATATCCCAGGGGACACCAACAGCCTACGACGCATGTTTTGGACCGGTAATTGAGAGGCTGATTGAACTGACAGGCGTGGAGGTCAACGAGGAAATACTGGCAGAAAATGCCCGTGTAGCTGGAATGATGGATATAGAAACCTATGCTGATCTCAGGGAACTTCGAAAAAGGGTAGCTGATAAACTCGGAATCCCAGCCAGCGAACTTGAACGTGCAGCAGCCCCTATGGAGTCCATTTATGCCATAGCCGACCATACGCGCTGCCTTGCATTCATGCTTGCAGATGGTGTCATACCATCAAATGTCAAGGAGGGCTACCTCGCCAGGCTCATAATCCGGAGGACACTGAGGCTCATGAAGGAACTCGGAATGAGGGAGTCCCTGAAGGATATAATGAACATCCAGGTGGAGTTCCTTGAGGGCCACTACCCTGAGATAAGGGAACACCATGAACACATACTCAGCATCATAGACCTTGAGGAACACAGATATGCAAAGACCGTGACAAGGGGCCGGAGGATTGTGGAGAAGACCATAAAATACCTCAGGAAGGATAACAAGAGCGAGATGCCCCTTGAAATCCTTATAAAACTATATGACTCCCATGGAATCCCCCCTGAAACCATAAAGGAGATAGCAGAGGAATCAGGTTTCAGTGTTAAAATTCCAGACAACTTCTACACCCTGGTTGCGGAGATGAATGAGGCTGAAACTGAAACCCCAGAGGAGGAAATCCATCTTGATTACCCTCAGACAGAGCTCCTCTTCTATGAACGACCCGATGACCTGGAATTCGAAGCCAGTGTGCTGGGGGTACATGAGGACGGAGTCATACTTGATAAAACACTCTTTTACCCTGAGGGCGGAGGTCAGCCATCTGACACCGGCTACATTGAATCAGAAGGCTGCAGGATCCGGATAAAGCATGCAGAGAAGATAGGTAATGTGGTACTCCACAGGACAGACGATGAAATCCGCCTCAAACCAGGGGAAACTGTAAGGGGCCACATTGATCCAGATAGAAGACTTCAGCTTACAAGGAACCACACAGCCACCCACCTCATAGTTGCAGCTGCAAGGAGGGTCCTTGGAGACCACATATGGCAGGCAGGGGCCCAGAAGGGTGTTAAGAGTTCAAGGATAGACCTCTCACATTACATGAGGATAACTCAGGGGGAACTTGATGAGATAGAGAGGCTGGCCAACGAATACGTCATGGAAAACATAGCCCTTGATGTCAGGTGGATGGACAGGGACATTGCAGAGAAAAGGTACGGATTCATACTCTACCAGGGGGGTGTTGTACCGGGCTCCATTATAAGGGTCGTTGAGATTCCAGAAGTGGATGTACAGGCATGTGCCGGCACCCATGTTAGGAGAACCGGGGACATAGGCCTTATAATGATCAACCGGACCGAACGCATACAGGATGGTGTTGAGAGGATAGAATTCTCTGCAGGGGCATCGGCCATTGAACTCATGCAGAAAAACAGGGATATACTGAGGGAGAGCTCAGAGGTATTCAAGGTAACACCCTCACAGCTTCCACGCACCTCTGAAAGATTCTTCACAGAGTGGAAGGCCCTCAGAAATGAGGTTTCACGTCTTAAGGAGGAAATGGCTTCACTCAAAATCCTGGAGGTGAGGGATAGGGTGGAGAACCTCAACGGCCTGAGGGTCATCATAGACACGGTTGAGGCTGACATGGATGAGATGAAGAACATGGCCCTTGAACTCACAGAATCAGCTGACGCGGTTGTCCTCGCAAATTCGAAGGCCCAGATAGTTGGGACAGCATCTGATGACGCGGTCAAAAGGGGTTTAAGAATAAATGAGGTTATAGCATCAGCTGCAAAGGTCCTTGGAGGTGGAGGTGGTGGCAAACCCCACCTTGCACAGGGAGCAGGTAAAAGAAAGGATAAAATCCATGAGGCCCTTGAGGAGGCAAGATCCTCGTTTGAATCCTTTGGAGGATGAATTTAAGGAGAAATTTTCTGAAATAACTGTTGGTGTCGTCGTCTGGTGATGAATTTGAGGACAATCTCAGAAATAAATGAGAGGATACTGGATGGTGAAGCAACCGTTTTAACAGCCGGGGAACTCAAGGAACTGGTCATCAACGATGAGGCCCCATCTGCAGATGAGGTTGACGTGGTAACAGCGGCCACCTGCGGGGTAATGTCAGGCACAGCAGCTGTCATGCATTTCAGGGTATCTGAACCGGGTTCATTCAGGAAGGCGGTTTCAGCTGAACTGAACGGCATACCAGCATATCCCGGCCCGTGTCCAAATGAAAACCTGGGTTCAGTGGACCTCTTTATTTATGGGACGGCACACAGCAGCACGGACCCCGACTATGGGGGAGGCTTCCTACTGAGGGACCTTCTACTTGGATCTGAGGTTCATGTGAAGGTCACATCCGAGGACGGCTCCGTTGTTGAATCCACAGTTACTCTAAATGATATTGAAACAGCCAGGATTATAGGAACAAGGATGGCGTTCAGAAACTACACAGCCATTGTCAACCCATCAGATAAACCTGCAAAATCCATATTCAACGCATTTGAAATGCCGCCCCACTGTGGGGGTCTCTCCTTTTCAGGCTGCGGTGACATCAATCCCCTTGAAAATGATCCTGGGATGGAGTTCATCAGGAGGGGAACCAGTGTACTTTTAAATGGTGCCAGGGGCCTCGTACTGGGTGAAGGTACAAGGAGCAGCCCTGAAAAACCAAATCTAATGCTGAGCGGGGACCTGCATGATATGAACCCTGCTTACATTGGGGGATTCAGGACAGCTGCAGGACCTGAGATATTCAACACCATTGCAGTTCCACTACCAGTAACATCTGAGAGGGTCTTTGAGAGACTTATGGTCCTTAATTCAGATATAAGAATTCCTGTTGCAGATGTGAGGGATCGTTCAAGGGTAATCCATGATTTGACATATGCAGATACATGGGCTGGTGACGAGAGACCCGCCTATAACCCTGAATTTTGTTCGGATTGCAGTTCATGTCTGGCGGCTGAGAGGTGCCCGACACATGCAATAGACAATGGAGTGGACCTTTATAAATGCTTCGGCTGCGGCGTATGCGCCTTCTCATGCCCATACGGAGTGTATGAGATGGATACGGGTGAGGTCAGGATTGGTGATAGGGCAGTACCCATCATATGCAGACAGTCAGACAGGGTTAGGGCATCCAGGCTAGCTCTTGAACTCAAAGAACTCATAGAAAATGGGGATTTCCTGATAGGGGGGTGCTAGAATTCTTGAATATGATGTTGTACTTGTAAGGTATGGTGAAGTTGCAATTAAGGGCCCAGCTGTTAGAAGGAGGTTCGAAAGGAAACTCCTCAATAATATAAGGGCTGCTTTCACCTGCAGAGCGGAAATCAGGCATGGAAGAATATTCGTATTTCCTGATAACATGGATGAGGCCCTTGATAAACTTTCAAGGATCTTTGGGGTGGTATCCTTTTCACCAGCTGTGACGGTGGAAACCGATTTTGATGTTATAGAGGGGGCACTCAGGGAATACATAGGTGAACTGAAACTGGAGGGCCTCATCACAGGAAGGACACCATTCGCAATAAGATGCAGAAGGGTGGGGCAGCATGACTTCACAAGCCAGGAGATGGCAGCCTTCGCAGGTTCAGTTGTGGTGAGGGAGATAGGGGCCCCTGTGGACCTTGGAAACCCTGACCTTGAGATCCACCTTGAAATAAGGGAAAACAGGACATACATCTACCACAGGGTCATCCAGGGTCCGGGCGGCCTGCCTGCAGGCACCCAGGGCAAGGTTGTTGCACTTTTATCTGGGGGAATAGACTCACCTGTTGCCACCTATCTCCTCATGAAAAGGGGATGCCAGGTCGTGGCGGTCCACACCGATAATTCACCATTCACAGCTCCCGAGTCCCTTGATAAAGTTGAGAAAATCGCTTCAAAACTTGCGGAGTATTCTGCGGGAGTCGAATTCAAACTCAGAATCTTCAGGTATGGAAGTTACCTTGAAAAATGCAGGAGAGAAGCCCCTGAGAATATGACATGCGTCCTCTGCAAGGCTGGGATGTACCGCCTCGCCGAGATGGTTGCAGAGGAGGAGGGGGCACTTGCAATAGTGGATGGGAGCAGCCTAGGGCAGGTGGCATCCCAGACCCTTCCAAACATCCTCGCCACAAGGATGGCTGTGAGGATGCCTGTCCTCAGTCCCCTCATAGGCATGGACAAGGTGGAGATAGAGGCCCTTGCAAAGAGGATAGGCACCTACGACATCTCGGTGATACCGGATGGTGGATGCAGTGCTGTACCCAGCCATCCCTCAACAGCAGCAGATCCATCATCCATCAGGGAACTCTCAGAAAAAATCCGGGTTGAAGATGAAATCGAGAGGATATTCAGATCAGCTTCAGAAACGGAAAGCAGGGAATGATCCTTGCAGATTTTGTGGATAACTTTTTAAATAATCAGATCACATCTTTTATATAAAGAATCCAGTTAATTAACTCACTATCTTCTGGAGGTGTAATGATGAAAACAACCATTAGTGTAATTAAAGCAGATGTTGGAAGCGTAGCCGGTCACGCAGTCGCACATGAGGCCTTAAAGAAGAAGTGCGACGAGGTACTGGCAGAAGCCAGGGATACAGGAATCCTTGAGGATTATTATATTACCAACTGTGGAGATGATATTGACCTCATAATGACCCACAGGAATGGTGAAGAAAATGAGGAGGTTCACCAGACAGCATGGAACGCCTTCAGGGAAGCTACAGAGGTGGCCAGAGGCTTAAAACTTTACGGTGCAGGACAGGACCTCCTCTCAGACACCTTCTCAGGAAACATCAAGGGCATGGGTCCTGGATGCGCTGAAATGGAATTTAAGGAGAGGCCAAGCGATCCTGTTATAATTTTCTGCTGCGACAAGACCGAATCTGGAGCGTTTAACCTGCCCCTCTTCAGAATGTTTGCAGACCCATTCAACACCGCGGGCCTTGTTATTGACCCATCACTTCACAACGGATACGAATTCGAGGTCTTTGATGTTGTTGAACACAAAAAGGTTACAATGGCATGCCCTGACGAGATGTACGACCTCCTTGCCCTCCTGGGTTCAATCAGCCGCTACGTGATAAAGAAGATACACAGAAGGGACGACGGTGAAATAGCAGCCTCTGTGAGCACAGAACGGCTTAACCTCATGGCAGGCAAGTATATAGGAAAGGATGACCCGGTCGCAATTGTGAGGGCACAGTCAGGGTTCCCTGCAGCAGGGGAAGTCGTTGAGCCCTTCGCATTCCCGCACCTTGTGGGTGGCTGGATGAGGGGATCACACAACGGGCCACTGATGCCTGTTGCCCAGAGGGATGCAACACCTGTCAGGTTCGACGGACCTCCAAGGGTCATAGGGCTGGGATTCCAGATCGCAGACTGCAAACTCGTGGGCCCAGTTGACATGTTTGATGACCCCTCATTTGATCGCTCAAGGCAGCTCGCATCTGAAATTGCAGAGTACATGAGAAGACACGGGCCATTCGAACCCCACAGGCTCCCCTCAGATGAAATGGAGTACACATCCCTTCCAGGCGTGCTTGAAAAACTCGGGGACAGATTTGAGGACATGGAGTAAACAGGCTCCGTCCACATCTTCATTTTTTCTTAAAGACATTAAATTTCTGTTTTCTGCTCATAAAGGATCTTTAATGGTTATTTTTAATGATTAGTCTGTATGAATAGGGTTTTGAGTACCTTTAATGGTTGTTCTCTTTTCTGTCACTAGACCTTCTCTGGTTTCTTCTTGATTCTCTTGAGTATCTCATGGGGAATGTCAATCACCATATCCACAGAGTCAACCACAGCACCGTCAGCTGTCGCCACCACACCACTGCTTTCCTTAAGCCTTCTGTCAACGCATGATGAGAGAATAGCACGTCCCTCCAGTTCCCGGGAATTCATGAGTTCCTCAACGATCTGCCTCAGTCTGCCACTGTGGCTGACGTTCCTGTCAAAATAGAAAAACGCCCCTTTAACACCTGAATCTGATAATAAATCCATTATGGCATTCAGGGCCCTCATGGTTACTTCACCCATCCTGTAACCTCCTGAGACACCCCTTATATCCCGCAGAAACCCGTCCTGGGCAATGAAGAACCCTTCACCCCCAAGAACGCTTTCTGTACCTATGAGTACGTTGTAGCCATCAATGTGGATAGTGGAACCCCTGAGGGAATCTGGACCTACCAGCCGGGAGAGTCTCCTCTTCGCGGTTTCATCTGAGAAGACGTACCTTGCAAGGTAATTTCTCTCCCTCTTCCCGAGAAGATAGTGGTTTGCAACGAAATTAAGTGCAACGCGTTTACGGTAGCCCCTGTTGAGGAGGTACCTGAGGTCCTCAACTGCCATTTTAAGGGTCATCAGCCTCTTCTCTTGGCTATTATTATGAGGGCACGGTCAGACGCATCCTCGGCCCTGTCGGAAATGTTTCCGATCTTCCGGGTGATTTCCTTCATGTCCATGAATTTTATGACGCCCATTTCCTTCTCCCTGTAGGCGGAGTAGAGGTCCGTTATGATCTTCCTCTCAATTGTATCCACCTCATCCTCAAGGCCCTCAATTTCATGGACCTTCCTCATGGCCTCCCCGAGGTCCCTTTCAAGTAGTTCCACACATTCCTTGAGGGCGTGAACAGTTTTTCCTGTAACATCCATCATCCTCTGGAAGTCCTCCCTGAACCCTGAGGGGAAGGAAACCCTTCCAAGGGATACAGTGAATGCAGTTGATTCAATGACATCAGCAACCTTGTCTATGCTCTCAACGAGCATTATACGGTCCTCCCTGTCAAATGGGAGGAAGGCACCCTCATAGAATTCAAGTTCCATTTTCCTTCTTATCTCATCGGCCTCATACTCACTAACCGCTATCTCCCTTGCGAGCCTGGATACACGTCTGCAGTCGCCACTGTAAAATGCCTCCATCAGCTCCTCCAGCTTCAGGTAGCATTCTGTGACCTTATCAAGGTGTCTGCGTCCATACTTCTCAACTTTACCCTCTTTCATGAAGAACTTCATTTTATCTCCATCATATAATTCCGTGAAGCATTCTGAGGCCATCCAGAAGGCCGTGGGCGTAGGTTATGCACCCGAAGGATGTGAGGTAATCCCCCTTATCGAGGTAGTAGATGGAGTCGTCCCTGTAGTTCAGTGCCCTCTCAATGATGGCCCTCTCCTCCACTTTTAATTCTATGGATTCCATTTCCATTAAATTTTTCTCAAGAAGATCAAGGTCCTTTTCTATGCGTTCCCTGCATTCCATTTAAACACCTCACCAATCTCTTAATCAGGGACTTTTCCTGAGGCCCTATGTTTTCATCTGCCTCCGAACATACATCATCCTCTGAAAAACCGTGAAGTAACCTGCAATTACAAGAATTATCATGGCAGCGTCCATATACCATAAACCCAGGAAGTACCCTGCAAGGGACCCTCCAATGAGTATTATGAGGCGCTCAGCCCTTTCAGCAATACCCACAGTGCATTCAAGGCCCTCGGACTCGGCCCTTGCCCTCACATAACTGACCATGAGGCTGGAGTGGAGGGCCAGCATACCTGTGAGAGGCCCGGTGAAACCCCCTACCGTTATACCAATGAGGATTATGCCATCTGAGAGCCTGTCAAGGGTTGAATCCAGGAAACCACCAAATCTGGTGGGACTGAACCTCCTCCTTGCAACAGCTCCATCAAGGACGTCTATGAATCCGCTCAATGCAAGAAGTAGCGCACCGTTGATAATATTCCCGGAGGCATAGGATGCAGCCGAGGCACATGCAATCAGGAAACCAGTGAACGTTATATAATCTGCTGGTATTGCAATTTTCTCTGCGATAGGGTCTATTAACCTTCTGAGTGCCGGTCTGAACTGATTCAACATGAACTCATTTATATTGATTACAGATATATAAATTGGTCATGGATCTGGTGGTTCAATGATAATCCGGAAAATCAGAAGAGAAAACCCATCACAAAAGGCGATCGATGAGGCAATATCCGTTATGGAGGGAGGTGGGGCAGTGATATACCCCACAGATACCATCTATGGCCTCGGTGTCAATGCACTTGACGAGGAGTCAGTCAGGAAGCTCTTCAGGATAAAGGGAAGGGCCCCTGATAAACCTGTATCCATATGTGTCTCGGGGGTGTCTGAGATACCAAGGTTCTCAAAACCATCAGAGCATGCTATGGAGATAATCAGAAGGATATTACCGGGTCCCTACACGGTTTTACTTGAGAAGAAGGATCTGGTGCCGGATATCCTCACAGGAGGATCATCAAAGGTGGGTGTAAGGGTCCCGGATGATGAGGTGTGCAGAAGGATATCAGCAAAGTTTCCTGTGACAGCCACAAGCGCCAACATATCGGGTAAGCAACCATCAGGGGACCCTCATGATATAATGGGGGATCTGGACGTTGACCTTGTGCTTGATGCAGGTGAATGTGATAGCACTGAACCATCCACGGTTGTAGATCTTACAGTTGAACCACCCTCTGTTCTCAGAGTAGGTAGGGGGGACCCTGAAGTTATCCACAGGATTTTCAGGTGTATAGGATGAGGACCCTTATGGAACTCAGTGAAAACGGAAGGCTTCCCACTGGTTCATCCATTGACTCCATACTTGGAGGGGGTGTTGAGAGGAGGACCATCACCCAGTTCTATGGGCCTCCAGCTTCTGGTAAAACCAACATCGCAATTAAACTTGCAGTTGAAACTTCAAAGAGAGGCAAAAAGACAGTTTTTATTGATACTGAGGGCGGAATTTCTGTTGAAAGGATAAAACAGGTTTCAGGATCTTCATTTGAAAAGGTTGCAGATAATATAATAGTTTTTGAACCCTCCAGCTTCACAGAGCAGGGTGAAGCCATTCAAAGAACACTAAATGTCCTCAAAAACCATGGGACTTCAGTTGACCTGATTGTACTCGATTCTGCGGTGGCCCTATATCGTTTAAAGGAGGGAAAGGGATCGAATTTCAATGTTGATCTTGGAAGACAGCTTTTCCTTCTTCTGCAGATTGCCAGGAGATTTGACCTTGCAGTGGTTATAACCAACCAGATATATTCCCTGAGGGGAGATGATGGGATGGAAAGGGTGAGTCCCGTTGGCGGGACCCTCCTGAGGTACTGGTCCAAAACAATTGTTGAACTTGAAATGGGCGATAGACCTGGTGAGAGGATTGCTGTACTCAGAAGGCACAGAAACAGACCTGAAGGTTTGAGGACCAGTTTCAGGATAGTTCCTGAGGGTATTATCTGAACTTGAGGGATTTTATTCTTCCAGCATGGGCCCAGTTATCGTCTGGCCGATCCCCGGGAGGTTAGTTTTGCATCCTGGAAGTAGGATATGGGCCCTAAATTTTATTACAGAATCTCTGGTGCTGAACAAAGTTTATTAAGTGGTTTGTTTAATATGATATAGAACACGGTAATAGTGTGGCCTATGGTTGAGGTTCAGCCTCGGGTAGATAAGAGAAGCCTTCTTCTCTTTCATTAGGATACTCTGGTGCTGATGTGATAAAATGATTTCTCCTAAAAAATATGCTAAAGCCGCAAAAGTGCCGCCAAACGGCTTTAAAACTTCAAATGAGTTTTTTAACTACGTCTTCAAGGACAAAGAAATGATATGGATGGGTCAGAACACCAACCATCTTCATGATCACTCTGAAATAGCGGAAGCCATGATTGATTGCATAAATGAGGGTAGTTACTGCAAGTACCCTCCCCCTGAGGGGTTCCCGGAACTCAAGGAACTTGTACTGAAGGATCTGGGACTTGAGGATGGCTTTGAGGCCCTCATAACCGCCGGGGGTACAGAGTCCCTGTATCTCTGCATGAATGATATTCTCAACCCTGAGGATAATGCCATAACATGTGATCCAGGGTACCTGATAATTGACAACTTTGCAAGCAGATTCGCATGCAGTGTCACATCGGTCCCAATATACAGCAGTGAATGTGGGTATAAACTGACACCCGACCTTGTGCTTGAGAATATGGACAGCAACACCCGCCTGATTTCACTCATTGATCCACTGAATCCACTGGGATCATCATATACACTGGAGGAGATAAAGGCATTTGCAGACATTGCAGAGGACCATGATGTTTACCTTCTGCACGATATAACCTACAGGGACTTTGCACAGGAACACCACCTGGCAGCTGATTACGCCCCCGACCATACAGTTACAGTTTACAGCTTTTCCAAGATATGCGGGATGGCAGGCCTCAGGATAGGTGCAATTGTTGCAGCAGCAGACATTGTTGAGTCAGTGAAGAGCATCGTCATAAATGACCTCGGTACAAATGTTGTATCCCAGGCAGGTGCAATCGCAGCCCTCAGGTCAAAGGATAGGTGGGTTGAAAGGATACGTGATGTGACCTTCAGGAACCAGAGAATCATCAGGGACGCTGTTGAAGAGGTTGAAGGGGCATTTCTCCCGGTTTACCCATCAAATGGGAACATGATGGCCATCGATATACATGAAACCGGTGTGAACCCCGTTGACCTTACAGACTACCTTCTGAAGAGGAAGATCTTTGTAAGGCAGGGCGCATACACCAGCAAGATATTCGGGGACAGGTACATACGTCTCAGCTTCTCCATACCAACTGAACAGGTCGAGATATTCGCTGAGAACTTTGTGGATGTGATGGAGTTCCTGAGACCATCATAATTCCACGATTTTTAGTTTTTTAATCCTGAAACTGTTTTTTTGAAGTTTTAATTTGGAAGGTATTCCCCAGTCTCTGTTCAGTAGATTAACTATGATCACATAGGGGATCCCTTGGAAAAATAAAGAATGGAGGTATTATCTGGCGAACTTTTTATGGAGATTTTGAAAAGAATGATGAAGGTGTGTTTATCCATACTATTCTGTTTTCAGGTAATAGTATTCCCCCATTTCTTTCTGCTGCCTGTCAAGGAAACTTCCAGGCTTGTTGACACGCGGCCTTTTTGTTTCCTTATCCCTTCTGAATGTTATCCCCGTTTCACTGAGGAATGTGTTCATTGCTTCCCTGAGTTCGGTGGGGCTTCCAGCGCTTCCCTCAACTCCAGGTTTACCACTGAAGACCATGGCCCTGTCGGATATGTAGTCAATGAAGATTATGTCATGGTCAATTATCATGGCGGACGCATTCCTGCTTTCAATTATCCTCCTTATGGCCTTGGCTGCAAGTAGACGCTGTTCAACGTCAAGGAATGCTATTGGCTCGTCCAGAACATAAAGTTCCGCGTCCCTGGAGAGTGCAACTGCAACTGCAAGGCGCTGGAGCTCCCCACCACTCAGCTCATTAACTGCCTTGTCAAGTATCTCCTCAAGATTGAATGGCCTCATGATCTCGCTTTTGAAGAGGTTCGACCCGTATGAAGGGGCGTTTGCATAGAGGAATTCCTCCACTGTACCTGTATAATCCGATGAAAGGTACTGGGGCTTGTAGGATATCTTTATCTTCCTTTTTACCTTCCCCTCGTCAGGCTTTTCAACACCTGCAAGGATCTTTGCAAAGGTTGTTTTACCTATACCATTTGGTCCGAAGGCTGTCACAACCTCATTGAGGTATACTGTGCCCTCCTCAACCTGAAGACGGAATGCTGGATGGGACTTTATCATCTTTGAGTACTCCACGAGAACCTCACCCTCTTCCTCGGCCCTTGGGGGTTTTACCTTGAATTCTATTTCATGATCCCGGAATCTCACGTTCTCCTCCCTGAGGAAACCCCTGATATAGGTATTGATTCCCACCCGAACACCGCGACGGTTGGATACAACCCCGTATCCACCTGGCTTACCGTAGAGTATGTGGACGTAGTCTGACATTGCGTCAAGGGCGGCCATGTCGTGCTCTATCACCATAACGGATTTTCCTGCCTCTGCAAGGGACCTTATGACCCTTATGGCATTGAGTCTCTGCCTCACATCCAGCCATGAGGTGGGCTCATCAAAGTAGTAGAAATCTGCTTCACGTAGAGCTGCAGCTGCAATTGCCACACTCTGGAGTTCACCCCCACTGAGGTTTGATATCTCACGACCCATTATCTCCCCAATCTCAAGGGTTTCAATTACCTCATCTGTTATCTTTGAGTCTATACTCAAAAGAAGATCCTCAACCTTTCCCTTAACATACTTTGGGATCTTATCCACCATCTGGGGTTTGTGCACAACTGTTACCTTTCCTTCACTGAGGTTCTGGAAGTAATTCTGCAGCTGGGATCCCCTGAAGTGGTTTATAATATCATCCCAACCTGGTGGGTCCTGGAAGTTGCCAAGGTTTGGTCTGAGTTCCCCTGACAGTATCCTTATGATTGTTGACTTCCCGATACCGTTCGGACCTATAAGCCCAATCACATCCCCCTCTGTAACGGTGGGGAGACCGAAGAGTTCAAACATGTTCTGTCCGTACCTGTGAACCGGGTCTTCAAGTGCCTCGGGAAGATTTATAACGCTTATGGCCTTGAATGGACACCTTTTTGTGCATATACCACAACCGGAACATAGTTCCTCAGATATAAGGGGTTTCTTTGTTTTCTCATCAATTGTTATGGTGTCCTCGTCCATTCTAACTCCCGGGCAGTACTCTATGCAGACGTAGTTGCATTTCTTTGGCTGGCATCTATCATGATCGAGTATTGAGATTCTGGTCAATTCTATCACCATCGGTATGAGGATGAAAATTCAGTTTCGGTTGATTATGGTATGGGACGTAATAAATAAAATTCATTCCCAGAAATTCAAGCCCCTTTGAATTATTGTTGCCGGGGAAATAAATAGTCAACAGTTCATTGGGATACTGAAGTATGACATTTAAATTCAGTCATCCTTCAAAGTCAACCAGCGACTTGATGGGGATACTGAAGTATGAAATTTAAAATAAAATAGAAATGGCCATTATAGCTTTTTAACGGCCAGTTCTATGTCTGATGCTTTAACAGTTTTTCTGCCGGCGTGTTTTGCTAGTTTAACAGCTTCTGCTGCTATTTCTTCGCCTTTGTCTTCCAGAATTTTTGCAAGTGTTTCCCTTGCGTCGTCGCTTATTCTCTGGGCACCGGCATTTTTTATTATTCTCCCAACTGGTGCTATGGGTAATTCGGCCATAATATCACCTCAATTCTATATTTAACCAAATACTATTTAAATTTATCGATTTTTCGGCACTCTTTTCCATCCATATCATGATTCTATACTTCCCCGCCTTGCAGATTGTCACTGTAACACTGGCACCAACCTTCTGGTTTGGAGGGGCACCTCCGGTTGAGGTGTGCATGAGATGGGCACTGATGACTGTTCATTTTTTTCGTGCTGGAAACAGTTATTAGTACCAACCAATATAGACCCGGATGGTGGGAAAATGAAACAGGTCATAATAGTGAGATCTGATCTGAAGATGGGAAAGGGTAAAATAGCAGCCCAGGCCTGTCATGCTTCTATTGGTTCATTCAAAAAAACAGATCCTGATAAAATCAGAAAATGGGAAATTGATGGTTCAAAGAAGGTTATAGTTTCAGTTAAGAGCCTTGATGAGCTTCTGGAGATATATGAATCTGTGAAGGATTCAGGAATCTCATATTATCTTGTGAGGGACGCAGGGCATACCCAGATACCCGCAGGCACCATCACATGCCTGGGTATAGGCCCTGACGACGATGAGAAGATAGATAAAATAACAGGCGACCTCAAACTTCTCTGAGGCCTGAGATGGAAATTATGGTGATATTATGGACTGGCTTGTTAAGATAGGTGGCAGCCTATTCCCTGAACATGCTGCAGAACTCCTTAAAAGCCTTGAGGGAACCGGGGCAGCTGTGGTGTGTGGTGGTGGGGATTTTGCAGATAGAGTGAGGTACTATGACAGGTTTTTGGGATTTTCTGAAAGGGCAACCCATGATTCGGCCATACTCTGCATGGATATTACTGGAAGACTGCTTTCTGACCTTTGTGAATCTGCTGTTCCAGTGAGGACACTCGGTGAGTGCAGGGAGGTAACTGAGAGTGGCATGACACCTGTGATCCTGCCATCTGAACTTCTGCGTTTTACTGATCCCGCTGAACACTCATGGAGGGTGACCTCGGATTCCCTGTCACTCATAATAGCACACATGCTCGGGGCGAAACTTTTAATAGCAACAGATGTAGATGGTATATATACTGAGAGGCCACCTGCCAGCGATGCTAAACTTATAAATGAGATAAGTGCTAAAAACTTACTATCTTTTGGTGAGACATCAGTGGACGAGGCACTACCTGAACTTCTCATTAAACTGAAAACTGATTGTTATGTTGCAAACGGGAAGTTTCCCGATAGGGTGCTGTCCATTTTAAGGGCAGGTGCTTCAGAATGTATATGTACAGTTATAAGAGGTGATTAAATGACAAAGATGGAATGCACATCCTGTAAGCAGGAGATACCTCTGGTTGAAACCTATGTGAAATTTGAGTGCCCCATGTGTGGCGAGATGATCTACAGGTGCCAGAAGTGCAGAACCTTCGGACACACCTACAGGTGCAGCTGTGGATTCGAGGGGCCATAGGAAAAATATATAAATTAGTATTACTCAAATTCTGTGTGGAGGTATTTCATGGGAGATGTAGTAGCTACCATAAAGGTTATGCCTGAAAGTCCAGACGTTGACCTTGAGGCACTCAAGAAGGAAATTGAATCAAGGATACCCGAGGGTACTGAACTTCACAAAATAGATGAGGAGCCAATAGCATTTGGCCTAGTGGCCCTCAATGTGATGGTTGTTGTGGGCGATGCAGAGGGCGGAACCGAAGCCGCTGAGGAGAGCCTTGCTGGTATTGATGGTGTTAGCAATATAGAGGTAACCGATGTGAGAAGGTTAATGTAGCTCCCCTTTTCGGGTGATTGGGATAACCGATATCCTTTTTGCCTGTTTTCTTGGAATAATCACTGGCATATTAACTGGCCTGATTCCAGGTATCCATGTTAATACTGTGGGAGCATTCATTTTCGCATCATCAACCCACCTTCATGTATCTGAGGAAGTCCTCGCTGTTTTTTTATTATCCCTTTCAGTGGCACACGCCCTTCTTGAGTTCATACCCTCAGCGCTTCTGGGGGTGCCCGATGAGGGAACAGCCATCTCTGTCCTCCCTGCTCACAGGCTGGTGCTTGAAGGTAAGGCAGGGGAGGCCATAAGGGCGGCCACGGTGGGTGGTGTTGGAGGGATCCTCATAACAATAATCCTCCTACCATCACTCTTCCTGATTTTACCACCACTATACAATTTCCTCAGACCCCATATATGGCTGATTCTGATTCTGGTATCTCTTTACATGATGATAAAACTCAGCAGAAATGTCGAGGCTATTATCTGGGCTTTGGCGCTTTTTCTCTTCTCAGGTGCAATGGGGTGGCTCATGTTTCAGACGCCCCTATCACCGGGTCTTGGGCTCATGACACTTTTTTCAGGGTTTTTTGGACTCAGCACCCTCATTTACAGTTTAAATTCAGCATCAGATATCCCTGAACAGAGCAGGGTTCAGTTCACAGAGTTCAACATGAACACCCTGAGGTCGGTATCTGCAGGTGGAATTGCATCTGTTTTACTTGGATTTCTCCCTGGATTTGGACCAGCCCAGGGCGGGATGATAGCAGCCTCCCTCACAGGTTCAGGGGGTGAGGATGCACCTGAGGATTTCATCATGGCAATTTCAGGTCTGAACACATCAGACGCCCTCTTCTCGCTCCTCACACTCTACCTCATAGGAAACCCCAGAAGCGGCATTGCGGTCTACATTTCAGAGATTCTTCAGGACGTCAGCATGGCCCATCTGATGCTCTTCATATCCACTTCTCTAATCGCGGTCTCTGTCGCCGCAGTAGCTGCCATAAAGATGGGTGATCACCTCGCTTGCAGCCTCTCAGGTATCAGCTATAGGGGGGTCTCAGCCTGTGTAATGCTATTCATGGTGGCATCTATCTTCTTTTTTGCCATCATGGAGGGTGCAAACCTGCCGTTCATTGCAGTGGCGCTCCTGACATCAACTGCCTTCGGGATCATCCCCCACTGTGCAGGTATAAGCAAGTCCCATCTCATGGGGGTCCTTGTGCTTCCTGCAGTGGTTATTTACATGGGAATTTAAGTTTCAATCAGCTAGTTATCAGTTAAAAATGGGTCTAAAAAACAACCAGATTCTGGAGGTTCCATGTCTGGGGTCACTGAATCAGCAGAATCCTCTCTGCCAGTTTTCCTGCAGCCTCAATGAACTCCTTTACTTCCACACCAGGGAAAGGATCCACAATACATAGCTCAAATTTCTCATCCAGGACTTCAGGAAGATTTCTGATGTCCTCAGAGTATATTCTGAACCTTTCCCTTCTGAAGCCATTGATCTGAAGGTTCAGGCGTGTCATCTCACATGCATCCATCCAGATGTCATTGAAGACAACCATCTCTGCACCGGCCATCAGTGCAAATATTCCCAGGGTTCCTGGACCGCAGGTGGCATCCAGAACAGTCTCTGGACGGGTTGATAGGATTTCCCTGGCGGCAGCTTCTATTTTATGGTTTTTTGCACCTGCAAATTCTATGTGAAGTCTGCTCTGCCTCCTGTATATGGACATTGAACCTGAGGGGGTATCTATAATGTCACACCTCATATCACAGCCTGCAAGAAGATCATATGCCTCTGGGGCCCTGGATGAATCCATAACCCCTGGTGTCACTGAGGGATCACCCCTTATGACACCCTTAACCTCAGGCACATCAGTTATTATCAGCTCCGCAGTTTTCCCAGTGGCCGCGGGTGTGAGAAGAACAAGCGAATCCTCGGGCAGGAATGGAGCCGATTTAAGGGGAAATGCAGGAGTTATGAGCGGAACACCGGCGTCCCTCAACCTGGCATTTTTGGGGAGGACCCCATTCTCTATAAGGATCATGGATACCTGTGCCATTACAGAATCAAGGTGCCTCCTGCCACATTCACATTCTTCAAGTGCCGATTCAGTCACCTGTTCCAGTATGGGTCTGAACTTCCTGAAACCAGGATTTATACAGCCCTCACAGGGGTCATAATACCCTTCCAGTTCATGCTTGTTATGGGCGCGAAGAACCTCCCCACAGACTGGACACCTTGCTGACATACACTTAAATATTATCCTCCACATATTAAAAGATGAGTAACATGAGGGACAAGAGGAAGGAGATTCTGAGGGAAATTCTCGGAGAATTCGCAGCTGATGAGGAAGCGACTCCAAGGGAAGAAAAAAGGGAGAGGCCTGCGGAATCGGAATTCAAGGTTGAAAAGGTGCTTGAAAAACCAGCGCCGAAACCCGCCCCCCGCGGTCCCGATATAAAGGATGTTGAAATTATCGAGGGCGACCTCATACCCAAATACAAGGTGTCCCTTCCAAAGTTCTCTGAGAAGGAAAGGGAACTCCTCAACGAGATCCGTGAAAAACTTGTTGAGGTCGCGGTATCCAAGGGTGAGGATTTCAGGATAGACGAATCCACCTTCATGTCGGAGGTTAAGGAATTCCTCAAGATGAAGGGGGTTCGCAATGTTGATAAACTCGCCAAGCAGATCTCCCAGGAGATGCTGGGATACGGGGAACTTGACCCCCTCATCAAGGATGATGACCTCGAGGAGATAATGGTAATCGGTGTCAACAAACCTGTCTTTGTCTACCACAGGAAAATGGGCATGATGATAACCAATGTGGTCTTCAAGAACGATGACGACATAAAGGCAATCATTGACCTCATTGCAAGGCAGGTGAACAGGCGTATAGACCAGCAGACACCCATACTGGATGCAAGGCTGCCTGACGGCTCAAGGATCAATGCAACAATACCCCCTGTTTCTCCGGACGGATCAACACTCACCATACGAAAATTCAGGAAGGACCCCTTCACGGTTGTTGACCTCATCAACTTCAAGACCATGTCCTCACATCTTGCAGCATTCCTCTGGGTCTGCACCGATGGACTCGGGGTGAAGCCATGCAACGCCATAGTTGCTGGGGGTACTGGTTCAGGTAAAACAACAATCCTCAACACGGTATCCGCCTTTGTACCCCCGACAGAGCGTATCATAACAATTGAGGATACGCTGGAACTTCAGTTACCCCACACCCACATCCTGAGGATGGAGACAAGACCACCAAACATAGAGGGTAAGGGGGAACTGGACATGGACACCCTGGTTAAGAACTCCCTCCGTCAGAGACCCGACAGGGTGATTGTCGGGGAGGTAAGGGGTGGAGAGGCAATAACACTCTTCACAGCCCTCAACACAGGGCACAGTGGTTTTGGAACGCTTCACGCAAACACCGCCAGGGAAACAATAACACGTCTCATAAACCCTCCCATGAACGTGCCGAGGATAATGATACCCGCCCTTGACTTTATAATCATGCAGAACAGGATGTACCGCCCCGAAGGGGGTTCAATAAGGAGGATAACTGAGGTTGCCGAGGTTGTGGGTATGGAGGAGGGCAATGTTCAGCTCAACAGGGTCTTTGAATGGAACAGCGTAACCGATAAGGTGGAATACGTTGAAATAGCCAGCCAGACCCTCAGGGAGATAGCTGAACTCAGGGCCATAAGCATAAATGAGATAGAGGAGGAGATTGAAAGGAGAAGACTCGTCCTTGAGTACATGGCCGATGAGAACATAAGGTCCATAGATGAGGTTGGGCACTACATAAATGAGTACTACAGGGACCCTGACGGTGTTCTTGACAGCATACTCTGAGGGCAGATACAATGGTCTCAATCAGGGATATATTCGATAAACTTGGGGGACTCACCCTGACATCCACAAAGAAGGTGGGTGAGGGCGTCCAGAAGCCAGTTAAGAAGATAGGTGAGATAAAGCCAAAGGCGCCCCCAATTGGAAAACCTGGGGGGATCCTGAAGAGGGAACCCGGGAAACCCAAGCCAGGTTTTCTCTCAAGAAGGGGATCAGCGAGGGTTATAAGCAGGATGAAAATGACCCCTGAGGAGATAGAGGTTTTCAAGGGCCTTATAGAGGCGGATAAAAGACTCGAAGAGCGGGGAGAGGACAGCGCCACCCGTGAAAGCTTTCAGAGGGCTTCCCTTGAGGAGATCCTGAAGGAAGAGGAGAAGGAGCAGCTTGACCCCAAGCTCATAATGATACTTGGTGGGGGCTCAGGGGCGGTTCTCCTTGTTGTGATGGTCGTCCTTGGGTTCGGGATCGAGATAGGCCTTGCAATGATGCTGGCTGTTCTCTTCATGGCCATAATTATCATATTCCTCCCGAACCTTCAGAAGGGCAAACGTTCAAGCGAGGCTTCCAGGGAGCTCCCCTTCGCACTCCGTCAGATGGCCACCGAACTCAAATCAGGACTTGGACTCCATGATAGTATGCGTTCAGTTGCAATGTCCGGTTATGGAGCCCTTTCTGAGGAGTTCGCGAGGACTCTTGAGGAGATCAAGTACGGTGAGACCACTGAGAGTGCCCTTATTGAGATGAGTAACCGCATAGAATCCGATGGTCTCAAGAGGGCTGTCTATCAGATCACAAGGACCCTCAACAGTGGTGGGGATCTCTCCAAGACACTCAATGTTATTGCAGATGATATTGCATATGAGATGAGGATGAAGCTCAAGGATTATTTCCAGAAGCTCAACTCCTTCACCATGATCTACATGTTCCTTGCGATTCTGGGACCCGTTATATTCCTTGTCATGCTCCTTGCAGCGTCCACTGTTATGGGGTCAGTCTTACCACCAATAGCCATCATACTGATATATCTCTTCCTCTTCCCGATGCTGGTGGGGTTCATGGCCTTCATGATCAAGAGGCTTGAGCCAAAACTCTAGACTCCAAATGTATATTTGATAGACCAGTCACCTTTCTTCCCGGAGTACATGTAGAAGTTCATGGTACTTCTCATCCCCGAGGAGGTGCATGAGTTTATGCTGTCTTTTTTCACCCAGAAAGTGAAGCAGTCTGTGGTAGGCATCCGCCCCGAGGAGGTGCAGGAGTTCATGGTATGCCTCATCCACAGTCAGCTTGACATCAACATCAAAGCCCGCCATTTTAAGGCGGTTCATGAGCTCAGCGGTCCTGGGAAGTCTTAAACTGGCTCTTCTTATTATCTCAGGTTCTCCGAAGATTTCACCTGGTGTTCCATCGGCGATGAGTTCACCGCTGTTTAGAACAAATATTCTCTCAGCAAACTGGCTGAGGATTTCAACGTCGTGGGAGGATATTATAACTGTTATGCCCTCCCTGCTCAGTTCAAGCAGTATTTCGATTATCCCATCGGCGGTTTCAGGGTCCAGTCCTGTTGTGGGCTCGTCAAGGACCATGATCTCAGGCTTCATGGCCAGGATCCCTGCGATGGCCACCCTTTTCTTTTCACCGCCGCTCAGATGGTGGGGCGCCCTTTTTTCGTAGCCTGACATACCCACCCTTTCAAGTGACTCCCTCACCCTTTCCTCGACCTCCTCTTCACTGAGTCCAAGGTTCGTGGGGCCGAAGGCAACGTCATCTTTCACTGTTGGAGCGAAGAGCTGATCATCGGGGTTCTGGAAAACTATGCCAACCTTCTGCCTTATCCCTATAAGTTCAGATTTGCTGTAGTTGATTTTTTCTCCATCGATTATTATTTCACCGGCTGATGGTTCCAGTATCCCGTTGAGGTGCAGAAACAGTGTTGATTTACCCGCCCCATTGGGACCTATGACGGCAACCCGTTCACCCCTCCCTATTTCCATGTTAATGTTTCTGAGGGCTGTGGTTCCATCGGGATAGGTGTAGCTGAGGTTCTTCACCTGGATCATCTCATCACCGGAAGCAATGTCTGGATGATGTGAAGAACCGCAAGTATCATGATATTCGCGGCCACAAACAGCATGTCCCTTTTTCCTATTGTGGATGATGCTGTGTACATCCTGCTCTCCGGTGTATAGCCGCGACTCAGCATGCTGAGATACACCCTTTCTCCCTGTTCATATGCCCGGAGGAACATCATGGCAATGGTTTCACCCACCTTCCTCAGCCTCCACAGGTATGGCACATTTTTGTTCCAGATATCAAAGCAGCGGGTTTTCTGGGCATTCCTTATTCTTTCAAGTTCATCATAGAAGAAGAAGAGGTACCTGACGGTGAGGTTGAGTAGCATTGCAAAGTCTGGGGGGACACCGATTCTCCTTGCTGAGCCAACAAGTTCCTGCATTGAGGTTGTTGAGGAGAGAAGGATCACAGCAGTCACACTCACCATCACCTTTCCAAGAAGCAGGGCTCCGAAGATGATGCCCTGGAGGGTCATGTCAACTCCCAGGGGCCCTGTCCAGATTACATCCCCGGGTCTTATGAATGGCTGAAATATTGCTATAAATCCGCCAAAGGGGAGTATGAGAATGAGCCTTTTAATGGCATAGGATGGTGATACATTTGAGAGGAATATGAGGAGGATAAGGTAAATCTCCATCAGGATGAGTGTTGTAATACTTTGCGTTGCAACTGCAAAGATGATTATGATAAACGTTATTATGAGCTTCACACGCCCATCAAGGCTGTGTATTGAACTCTCCTTAAGACTTTCCCTCTCTATGTTTATGAGGTCTTCCATTCAGCTTCCCCGCAAATTTTAATGAGGGGTTATTTCCCCTCATCAGCTTCTGTTTCCCTTCTACCGAGGATGACTCCAACGCCATAGGCGAGGCCCAGCACAAGGGCGGTGCCCAGCACCATTGCTATGGAACCGCCAACCCTGCTTTCACCCAGCACAGGGATGGTGTAGTCTGGGAGTGGTGATTCGACGACGGGTTCAGTTTCAGGGTTGGGCATCACCTTCTCGGCTGTACTCTCAAGTCCGTCAGGATTTTCTGATGCAAGGAATGGTGCCAGAATGGCTATTATGAGAGCAATCAGGATGCCCCCCACCATGAATTTTTTGTCCCGGGCATTCATTTTGATGCAACCCCCTTCTTCTCACCCCATTCACTGAACTTAAAGAGATCGGGGCGGCTGTTTTCAATTGCAATGACAACAACCACTGTTATTGCAGCTTCGATGATACCTATGACTGCATGGTAGAGCCCCATCATCCAGAGTCCCTCCACAAGCGGGAAGGTACCTGCTATCCACATCTCTATGGCGCAGGCAATGGCTGCAAGGAATATTGAGGCCCATGATGCCACAGCGACTGCAGGAATTTCACCGGCTGATCTGAGTGCCCTGAACAGGTAGTACCCTGTGAATCCTCCGATTACACCCATGTTGAATATATTCGCACCCAGGGCTGTTAGTCCACCGTCACCGAATATGAGTCCCTGGAGTATCAGTACAATTGAGAGCAACAGGACGGCCGCCCATGGACTTGCAAATACTATTGCAACAAGGGCCGCTCCAACCATGTGACCGCTGGTACCCCAGGGTATCGGTATGTTCATTGCCTGTATTGCGAATATTCCAGCTGCAAGAACTGCAAACAGGGGTATCTGTCTTTCTTTAAGTTCCCTTCTCGCCCACTGCATGCTGAAGTAGAGGGCTACAAGGGCTATGACCCAGTACACCACGTACTGTGGAAATGGTATGAAACCATCTGGAATATGCAAGATTCTTCGCCTCCTTATTATTTATATTAATTCAGTCAATATATTATGGAGTTATATAATATAAAGATTAGCGTGAGTATTACAATCTTCTTGTTTCATTTATATTGTGGTAATAATACACTCTGGTTTCCAGCCATCATAAAAGGATTTTTGAACTCAAAGGACATTTATATTGAGTATGAACTGAAACTGGGCTCCTCCCAGCTTCAATTATTGAGAGTAGCTTTATTAAAAATGTCCCTGTTTTTATGTGCCACGGCCAAATACACAAAATTTATATATGGATTTCATAAAATGAAAACCATCATTATAAATCATTAATAATTGTCAGTCTGCATTTAGTAATACTGGTGATGGATGTGGCACCCGAATCAAAAAAAGCCAAAAACCTTAAAGGGGATTTCTGGGATCTTAAAAATATCCAGATATCCATAGGAGAAATTATAACCGAGGAAAAACCTCAGGAGGAAGATGTAAAGGGTCCAAAACCCCGCCCCCATGTGACCGACCTCAGATCATGGGACATGAAGCTCCTTGAAAGATACGAACCATTCTATGCACCTTTCTGTGACATGTGCTGCCTCTGCACCTACGGTAAATGCGACCTTCTAGGTAAAAGGGGCGCATGTGGTATAGACGCAGCCACCCAGCAGGCACGCATAGTTCTTCTCGCATGCCTCATAGGGACAGCCGCACACGCGGGGCACGCAAGGCACCTTGTGGATCACCTCATAGAGAAGCTGGGAGAGGACCATGAGATAGACCTCGGCATGAACGTGGATATAGAGGCACCCATAACAAGGACGGTTATGGGTAGAAGGCCGCGAACACTTGGCGACCTCAGGGAGGTTATGGACTACGCCGAGGAACAGACGTCCCACCTCCTCTCAGCCTGCCACACAGGACAGGAGGGTGATAGCAGGGACTTTGAATCAAAGGCATTCCACGCAGGACTCATGGATGACCTTGTAAGGGAGGTTGCTGATATCGCCCAGATCGTTGCCCTGGACCTCCCTAAGGGGGATGAGGACGCACCCCTCGTTGAACTGGGATTCGGTACTATAGACAACACCAAACCCGTGATACTCTGCATAGGCCACAACGTCCTCCCTGGAGCAGACATAGTGGACTACGTCACCGGGAGGGAACTCGAAGACGAAATTGAGGTATGCGGCATATGCTGCGCAGCAATAGATGTTACAAGGTACAGTGAAGCCGCCAAGGTTGTCGGACCCCTCTCAAAGCAGCTAAGGTTCATAAGAAGCGGCGTCGCCGATGTGATAGTGGTGGACGAGCAGTGCGTGAGGACAGATGTGCTGGAGGAGGCCCTTAAAAACAGGTCAGCGGTGATTGCAACAACCGATAAGATGTGCCTGGGACTTCCTGATGTGACAGACGAGGACCCCGACAAAATCGTGAACGACCTCATAAACGGTAACATAGAGGGGGCACTGATCCTCGACCCCGAAAAGGTTGGGGAGGTGGCAGTTAAGACAGCAATGAAACTCGCACCACTCAGGAAATCCCTCAAAAAATTACCGGAGGTTGATGAGATAATCCGGATGGCATCAGAGTGTACAGACTGTGGATGGTGCCAGAGGGTCTGCCCCAACAGTCTCCCTGTCATGGATGCAGTTAAAAGCGCAGCTGAAGGTGATCTGAGCAAACTTGAGGAGATGGCACTTGAGGAGCTCTGCTACACATGCGGACGCTGCGAACAGGAGTGTGAAAGGGACATACCAATAGTATCCATGGTGACAAAGGCCGGTGAAAGGCGCGTAAAGGACGAAAAATACAAGATAAGAGCCGGGCGTGGCCCTGCACAGGATGTGGAGATAAGGAGGGTCGGCGCACCCATAGTCCTCGGGGACATACCAGGTGTCATAGCCTTTGTGGGATGCTCAAACTACCCTGAGGGTGGAAAGGACGTTGCCCTCATGGCAAAGGAGTTCCTTGAGAGGAACTACATCGTGGTCACAACGGGATGCGGTGCAATGTCCATCGGGGAATACAGGGACGAGGATGGAAAGACACTCTATGAAAAATACGGTGGACAGTTTGATGCAAAGGGACTCGTTAACATGGGTTCCTGCGTGTCAAACGCCCATATATCCGGGGCTGCCATAAAGATAGCCAACATATTCGCACAGAAACCACTTGAGGGGAACTTTGAGGAGATAGCAGATTACATACTTAACCGTGTAGGGGCATGTGGGGTCGCATGGGGTGCCTACTCCCAGAAGGCGGCTGCCATAGCAACCGGTGTGAATAGATGGGGTATACCAGTCGTCCTCGGACCCCACGGATCAAAGTACCGCAGACTGTTCCTTGGAAGGGCAGATGACCAGGAGAAATGGAAACTGAATGACCTGAGAACAGGAGAGGTAATCGATGGGGAGCCAGCGCCAGAACACCTTCTCTATGCAGCCGAGAACAGGGAGGAGGCAACGGTGATGGTGGCCAAACTCTGCATAAGGCCAACAGACACATCCAAGGGTCGCCAGATGAAACTCAGCAACTACATAGACCTCCACAAAAAGTACTTCGGCACAATTCCAGATGACATCGACAGGTTCATAAGGACAGAGAAGGACATCCCCATAGTCTACAAGAGGGATATCATGAAGATACTGGAGGAGAAGAACTGGAAGCCAAGGGAGCTTCCAAAAGAACCCTCACTCCTTGAGAGGTGATCGCCGTGAATGACCGTATAATACCATGGCAGCCAACTGTTATAGCAGGGCCGAAACAGGCAATGCTCGTAACACCAGAAACCGCAGTTATGATGATAAAAAAGGCCAAGAGGCCATTAATGGTTGTGGGGCCCCTTGCAAAGCGTCAGCCAGTGCTTGAACACACAGTTAAAATCATCAGGCACTGGGACCTGCCGGTGGTATCCACTGCCGATACCTACAGGGTGCTGAAGGATGCGGGTGTAGAATCAGAACCCCACGGGATAGTGGAGATAACCAACCTCCTGAAGGACCCAAGCTGGGAGGGTCTCAGGGGGGAGGGTCAGCATGACCTCGTAATATTCATCGGGTGCATCTATTACATAGCATCCCAGGGCCTATCAACCCTGAAGCACTTCGCACCACATATAAGGACACTCACAATATGCAAGACGTTCCACTCAAATGCAGATGCATCATTCCCCAACATGGATGATGATGAATGGTTCAGGTACCTTGAGAAGATGTATACTGACTGATTATAATGGAGGAATTCAATGTTTGAAGACATACCCGTTGATGTAAGTCCCATGCACGAGGGGGAGCGGATAAGATCAGCAAACATGTTCGTTGAACTTGCTGGCCCCAAATCCATCGGAGCCGAACTGGTCCAGGTTAAGGATAGCGTTGAAGATGGAAAGGTGGAGGTCATAGGGCCCGAGATAAGTGAAATGGAACAGGGTCAGATCTATCCATTCGCCATAAACGTGGAGATAGCAGGAAGCGAACTCGAGGAGGAACTTGAAAGTGTGATAGAGCGGAGGCTGCATGAACTCTGCAACTACGTCCAGGGTTTCATGCACCTCAACCAGAGGGACCAGATCTGGTGCCGTGTAAGCACAGAGGCAAGGGACGCAGGATTCATGCTGGAGCACCTTGGAAAGGCACTTTCAGTCCTCTTCAGGGAGGAGTTCCCCATAATCGAATCCATATCAGTGACAATCATGACCGACGAGGGTGCTGTTAAAGAATTCCTTGAAACAGCCAGGGAAAAGTATGAGATAAGGGATTCAAGGGCAAGGGAACTCTCAGACGAGGACGTTGACGTATTCTACGGGTGCCTCATGTGCCAGTCCTTCGCCCCAACACATGTATGTGTGGTCACACCAGACCGGACAGCCCTATGTGGAGCCATAAACTGGTTCGACTGCCGTGCAGCCTACAAGATGGACCCCGACGGTCCAATATTCGAAATTCAAAAGGGAGATGTCATTGACCCGGAGAAGGGAGAATATGAGAATGTTAACGCTGCAGTGGCCGAGAACTCACAGGGTACAACAGAGAGGGTTTACCTCCACAGTGTTTTCGGGTATCCGCACACATCATGTGGCTGCTTTGAGGCGGTGGCATTCTACATACCAGAACTGGACGGCATAGGCATCGTGAACAGGGACTTCAGGGGCGAAACCCCCCTTGGAATACCATTCTCTGCAATGGCGGGGCAGTGCTCAGGCGGAAAACAGGTTGAAGGGTTTTCAGGTCTCAGCCTTGAGTACATGCGCTCACCCAAGTTCCTGCAGGCAGATGGGGGATACTCAAGGATAATCTGGATGCCAAAGGAACTGAAGGACTCAGTCATTGAGTTCATCCCTGAGGATCTGCGGGATAAGATAGCCACAGAGGAGGATGCAACATCAATAAAGGAACTCAGAAAGTTCCTTAAGGATAAGGGGCACCCAGTCCTTGAAAGGGCACCCACAGAAGTTGAGGAAGCTGAAGCCGTTGAGGAAGAGGAAACCTACCCTGATGAGGCTCCCATAATTGAGGGAACACCTTTAATGGCATCCCCTGAAATCAGCCTTCCAGCGGCGGGCGGATTCAGGATAATCCTCAAAAACGCAAAGATCTACGCTGAGAAGGTAATAATAAAGCGTAAATAATCAACCTGAGTGGTCATGTGATAATAGCAGTAAGTGGCAAGGGCGGGACAGGAAAGACCATGGTTTCAGCGTCACTTGTGAGGATACTCGCAGCTACAGGTGCGGATGTCCTTGCAATAGACGCTGATCCTGATTCAAACCTTCCAGAGGCCCTCGGTGTTCCCGTAAGTGGGACGGTTGGTGAGGTGAGGGAGCAGCTTAAAAGGGACACGGCAGCGGGCAGAATCCCCCCATCAGCCAACAAGTGGGATATACTTGACTACCGGATAATGGAGTCAATAACAGAGACAGATGACTTCGACCTGCTTGTCATGGGCCGCCCGGAAGGGAGCGGATGTTACTGCGCAGTTAACACCATGCTGAGGCGAATAATCGAGAATATAGCAGAGAACTACGACTACATAGTGATAGATACCGAGGCGGGCCTTGAACACCTCAGCAGAAGGACAACCCAGAACGTTGACGTTATGATGGTTGTAACCGACCCCTCAAAAAGGGGGATTCTAACAGCAAGAAGGATACTTGAACTATCACGGGAACTTGAGATAAAATTCAGGAGGGTATTCCTGGTTCTTAACAGGGTCCATGAGGGGGACCTTGAGAAACTTGAAATAGACGGGGACCTTGAGGTCATAGGCGTCATACCCGAGGATCCCCTTGTTTCCAGGTATGACATGGAGGGCAGGTCTCTATATGAGCTGCCTGAAGACTCAGCAGCATTCAGGGCCATAAAAGAGGTTGCCGGGAAAATTTTAAGTCTATAGAGGTGTGCTTATGGATAAATTAACGGAACTTCTGAAATTACTTCAGAACACGGAATCCATCGAAATAAATGAGTTCAGGATGGATGTTGATGAACTTGAGCTCCACATAATGCCCGCGCTTCAGCGGGCCATCCAGAAAACAGTTGAGGTAAGGGAGGCAGTTGAGGCACTCCCTGAGGAGGAATTTGAACCACCGGTAAAGACATACCCTGGTGAGGTTGCACAGGTGAAACTGGGTGAGGGTACAAGGGAACCAGTTTACCTTGGTGGTCAGAAGGCCCTCTACAGATTTGAGGAGCCCCAGCCAAACCCACCGGTGGTGACATTCGACGTCTTCGACATACCCATGCCGGGTCTTCCAAGGCCAATAAGGGAGCACTTCAGCGACGTCATGGAGGACCCTGGGGACTGGGCAAGGAAGGCGGTGAAGGACTATGGTGCAAACATGGTCACAATACACCTCATTGGAACAGGACCCAAGGTAATGGACAAGTCCCCGAGAGAGGCTGCAAATGACATTGAGGAGGTCCTACAGGCAGTTGATGTCCCTCTCGTAATCGGGGGCTCAGGGGACCCTGAAAAGGATCCACTGGTCCTTGAAAAGGCCGCTGAGGCCGCTGAGGGTGAAAGGTGCCTCCTTGCATCAGCAAACCTGGACCTTGACTACAGGAAGGTTGCAAGGGCAGCCCTTGATCACAACCATGCTGTCCTATCATGGGCCATAACAGACGTCAACATGCAGAAAACCCTCAACCGTTACCTCATGAAGGAGGGTCTTAAACGTGAGGACATAGTGATGGACCCAACGACCTGTGCCCTGGGTTACGGTATAGAATTTTCAATAGATGTCATCACAAGGACAAGGCTTGCGGCCCTCAAGGGTGATGCCGACCTCCAGATGCCAATGTCATCTGGAACAACCAACGCCTGGGGTTCAAGGGAGGCATGGATGAAGAAGGATGAGTGGGGACCCACAGACTACAGGGGCCCTCTATGGGAGATAGTAACGGGACTTACAATGATGCTCTCAGGTGTGGATATATTCATGATGCTCCACCCGACATCTGTGAGGCTTCTGCGGGAGATAGGGGAAACATTCACAAGGGAGTACATGACCACCGAAACACCTGATCTCCGGGAATGGATAACCGAACTGGAATATTGAGGAGGGGTTAAATTGCAGGTAACTGCCATGGATGTATACCGATTACTACCAAAAACAAACTGTGGTAAATGTGATGAGTCATCATGTATGGCCTTCGCAACAAAACTCATTGAAAAGGAACTCACACTGGATGATTGTCCGCAGCTTGGTGAAAATGAAAGACAGAAGCTCGAGGACCTCCTTGCGCCGGCTGTGAGGGAAATCACCTTCGGCCCAGAAAAGAACCAGGTGGTGGTTGGGGGTGATGAGGTCCTCTACAGGTTTGAGCTCACATACTATAACCCCACAGCCCTCGTGGTTGATCTTCCAGATGACCTGCCATCAGAGGAGATCATGAAGAGGGCCAGTGATATCATGAATCTGAAATTCGAGCGCACCGGTGAGGAACTGACCCTGGATGCCATAGCGCTCAGGAACAAATCAGGAAGCCCTGAAAAGTTCGCAGAGGCGGCAGGGGCCCTGGCTGAACTCAAGTTTCCTGTTGTTCTATGCACATTTGATCCAGAGGCAATGAGGGCGGCCCTTGAGGTTCTGGGGGATCAGAAACCCCTGCTCTATGCGGCCACAAAGGACAACCTCCAGGAGATGGCTGATCTTTCGATTTCATACGGCTGCCCCCTGGTGCTCTTCTCGCCGGGGGACCTTGAGGAGATGAAGAACCTCACAAGAAGGCTGAGGGCAATGGGCCTTACTGAAATCATCCTGGATCCAGGTACATTCACAGGGGAGGGAATAGGTGACACAATAGACAACTTTGTCATGATAAGGCGCCTTGCAGTTGAGGAAAGGGATGAGGACTTCCGCTTCCCTATAATGGGCATACCAGCACTCTCAAGGCTTTCAGGTGGGGATCCAGTTGAGGATAACATAAAGGAGGCAACCGTTGCAGCCACACTCATGAACCGCTACGCCGACATTCTTATACTCGGTGGAACAGATATCTGGGAACTTATGCCCATACTCACCCTCAGGCAGGGACTCTACACTGATCCAAGGAAACCACAGACTGTTGATCCTGGAATATATGAGTTTGGAGATGTTGATGAGAACTCCCCTGTGATACTCACAACCAACTTCTCACTCACATATTACACAGTGGAGGGTGACCTCAAGGCAGGTGATGTTACGGCATATCTCCTTGTGCTTGACACAGAGGGGAGGGCTGTGGACGTCTCACTGGCAGGGGGACAGCTCACAGGAACCGCAGTGGCTGACCTTATAAAGGATAGTGGTATAGAGGATAGGGTGAAGGATAAGGTTCTCATCATTCCTGGACTTGCGGCGCCTGCAAGTGGTGAAATAGAAGACGATACCGGATGGAAGGTGCTTGTGGGGCCCAGGGATTCCTCAGGAATACCTGACTACCTTGAAAAACTGGCATCGGAGTAGAGGGGTGGTCCAGTGAAGATGCTGATGGTAATTGACCCTGCAAGGTGCAGTGGCTGCGATGATTGCATAAATGCATGCAAAAAGACCCATGGAATTGCAAGGGTCAGGAAGGCCGACAGGATGCCTGTATTCTGTCTTCAGTGCCACCCTGAGAAGGCTCCATGCGCAAGGATATGCCCTGTTGGCGCCATAAGGGAGGTTGATGGGGCCCTTGTGATTGATGAGGACGCATGCATACTCTGCAAGCTGTGCATGGTTGCCTGCCCGGCAGGAATGATAGTCCCTGACACTGAAAAGAAATCAGCAGAAAAATGTACGCTCTGTATGGATGCCGACTGTCTACTGCCTGCATGTGTGGATGCATGTAAGGAGAATGTCCTTAAACTGGTATCTGTGGATGACCTTGCTGATCTCAGGGATCGCATGGAATTCAGTGAGGTCCTTGAGGAGGCAATGAAGATCTACAGGGGCAAGTTTTAGGCGTTAGATTTCCACGTGAAGGGTGTTTATCAACACCCTCATATATTTGTAGGACCTGGTAATGTTTTCAAGGGGCCCTCTGAAGTATATGTAATATATGTAACCCTTCTTTTTGAATATGAATGATACTATCCTGTCTTTTTTTGTTTCACCGGTTACCATATATCCATGCTCGCTGTCCACGGTAACGGAGCCTCTTGTGACGTTAAAAAGACCCCTCATGTTCAGAACTTCAATTAAGATATCTGAAAATTCTTCGGCAGTCACTCCAGCGGCTTCCCTTCTCTTAACGGATATTTTAAGTCCATGTTCCTTACATGAACCTGTAATGAGCTTTTCACCATCCTTAACCTCCAGGAGATCCCAGAAAATGGGGTACCTGAAGCTTATCTCTCCGTTATCGAATCTCTCAAGGTATGGTTCCACATCTATCAAATCTATTGCTGCGCGGGCCTTTCTTCTAACAAAGAGGTATGGATCATTTAAGGCATCTATGAGGGATTCAAGGGCATCGGGGTCCCCTATAAGACCCAGTGCCTCCGCCACTTTTCCACGAACATAGCGGTTTTCGTCCCTTTTTCTGCCTGAGACCATCCTTTTGAGGTAGGGAACAGCCCTTTCTGAGCCTATTTCCCCAAGAGCTTCAACAAGGACGGCCCTTGTCTGCCAGGATGGGTCAGAAAGTTTTTCAAGGAGGGGATCAACCGCCGATTCGCCAAGGTTCACAACTGCAAGGACAATCTGGCGCCGGACCTCCATGTCAGGGTCGTTGAGTTTATCAATAAGGACTTCAAGACACCTCTCATCACCCAGATTTCTGGTTACCCTTGCAGCTGCCTTTCTCACAACCCATGACCTGTCATTAAGGGCAGCCAGTGCCTGCTTGAGCCCCCTCTCAGGGTCCAGCTCTGCAAGGGTGATGAGGGCATTTTTTCTTATATCCTCAAGGGGGTCATTTAAATATCCTTCAACAGCAGCAACTGACCTTTCATTTCTGAAACTGGCAAGGGCTCTGAGTGCACTTATCCTCACATCGATATCCTGGTCCTCAAGGGCATTTATAAGTGGCTCAACTGCTCTTGGATCCCCTATATTTCCCAGCGCCCTGGCTGCAGCGGCCCTAACACCTCCAAGTATGGGGTAGTCCCTCTGCCATTCCTCATATCTGAGGGCGTCAATCAGGGATGGTACTGATTGCTCATCTGCCAGCTCTTCGAGGGCGAGGGCAGCATCCAGTCTTACGGTGTAATCATCACTTTCAAGGGCCTCCCTGAGACCGTGAATATTCCCCTCTTGCAGGAGAACCTTTACCCTTTCTGTGAATACAATGATAACCCCCCCTTATGATAATCTATAAAAAAATGAATATTTAATTTTTATGATTTTTTTTCAGCATTTAAAAGTTCTGTGGCCATGTCAAGAGCACGGTCACTTCCATAGACAAGTTTCAGGTCCCATATGAATGTGAGGAATGAATGGAGGGGAGTGGGGTCGTTTTTAACACCCCTCTTCATCATGTATTCAATGGTTTTTTTCATTGAATCAGTGTCACCTGTGAGGCTGTAAATGAGCGCTGCATCGGAGTAGTGACTGAGGCAATAGGTATTTTCACCGCCATCCCCCTGGAATGAACCATCAGGGTTCTGATGGTCCTTTAACCATTCAGCACCTTTTTTCATTGAAGCAGCTGTTTTTGAATCATTTGTGGAGATATAGTATAGTGCCAGTCCTTTGAGAATCCCAATGTTCTCATATGCCCTTGAGCTCCATGATCCGTCGTATCCCTGCTTGTTGATCAGTGAATAAATAACTTCTCTTTTACCGGCGGGGTACATACCTGCAACCTGAGATTCTGTTTTAAGTTTGAGATAGTCTGTTCCAATAAGAACAGATGATTTTGTGCCGGGTGAGATGTTTATTTCATCTCCATTCACCTGCGAATCGACGAATTTAAGGCCTTTGTTAACTATCTTCTGACCTTCCGCTGATTTGAGATTCATGAGGGGGTATATTGTCTGTATTGTGGAAAGAGTGTATTCAGAGGGGGGCATTCCCCCTGGGAAGGAGCCGTTATCCATCTGTTTGTAACTTAGCCATTTCAGGAGATATTCTCCCCTTGAGGAAAGTTTTTCTTCACCTTTAATGTTTCCAAGCTCAATGTAAAGGGTTGCGATCATGGCGTTGCTGTCATATGATCCCTTGAAGAGGCTTCCAAATTCAAGGTCCTCCGCCGGATCACTGTAGCTCATTCCACCTGCTTCTGAGTATGAGTATCCGTTCCAGAATTTCTCAATGAAATTCACAATTTCACTGTGCTCCCCATCCAACACTATTTCTGAACTGTTTGACTGGATTTCTGGATTTTTTATGTACTTGTAAACTGACACATCCCCTGAAACAAAGCAGGTCTTGAAATGGGGGTTAAAGGGTATGTAAAGGCCAAGACCCTTCCTATGCACCGTTTTTGACATGTACACATAACTTACGTTGTTCTTCTCAATAAGGTAACATGCCTCAGATGGCAGCGGGGATTCAAATATTGTGGAAACATCATTTTTAACTGCATTGTTCTCTCCAAGGGAGGGGGCATCTCCCATGAAACCCTTATAAACTGTGTTTCCTAGGAGCACATCTCTTCGGTGGGTATTACCAATCAGTAGATATGAATCTTCAAGTGTTGATAGGAAAACCGCGTCTGAGGGGGTATTTTGGTTTATCCATTCAAAAGCAGCGTTTTGCTGGACTGTTGGCGTAACTACACTGGCATATCCTATGGCAGCCCCCTGGATAACAGGTGTTAAAATCAGGAATACAAGGACCACGTTCATTATGAGCGGCCCGATGTTCCATCTAAACAGGGGATAATATTTAAGACGTTCTGAGTTATCAAGTTTAAGTTTAACCTCAGTGAACGCATATCCTGCTAGTAGAGATAGGGGTATTGCTGCGTAGGGGTCCCTGAACCTGAAGGAATATGTGCCTATTATCATGAATACAGCAGCCCAGATTATAAGGAATTTATGGATAGGGTTCCTTGATCTGACCAGAAGGTATGCACCGTAAAGTCCAAGTACCAGCTGCACAGCACCCATCCATTTTGGAAAACCCAGTATTGTAACTGGAACTGACTGAAACCTTGCAGCGAACATTATGAATTCAAGAATTCCAAGGCCCCCCAGGATAAATAGTAATCCAAATTCAAGGGGTCTTTTTCTGAATGAGGGGATAAGGAACGTTGCAAGAAGTATCATGATGGCGATTGCGAAGAAAATCCATCCTCTGTGGGTGAAGATATAAATGCCGAATAACATTAAACCCCAAACTATATACCTTGATTCACCCCTGAAGATGTTTAGGAATCCTCCAAGTTCAAATTTATCAATGTCAGGGTAACCGGGAACTGTTTTGATGTATCTTATGGTCATGTAAAGAATTCCAGTGGTTAGAAGTAGCCCAAGGGATTCCGGTATAAAGATTGATGTCCTTGTAACAAATGATGGGACCATTGAAAAGAGGAATGCCGAAAGAAGGGCGGTATCTTCATTTGAAAATATTTCAGTGGCGACCCTGTACATCACAAGAACAGCAAGGGTTCCAAGAACGGGGCCCAGAAGGAAAAACACAAGTTCCGTTCTGAATAACATGTAGAGGGCCGCACCAAGCATATGATATAGGGGGGGATATCCATATGCCTTTAATCCCATAAGAGAAGGTATATCACGGGCTATTATACCTGGTCCATCGCTGACTATTCTCATTACCAGGTCATGATGTACATAGGCGTCGTTACCAGCCAGTGAATATGTTCTGCTGGGTATGAGCCGCACTGTGAATGCAACGGTTGCTATGATTAACAGATAGAGCCTTCTCTTCTGGACCTCATTTAACAAAGAACCACCTGGAAAATTTTTAGCATCGGCAATGGATTGATGAACTAGAGCATATTTTTGAGCATCTTTAAAATTCTGGGATAATACCTCAGTACCTTAAGGAGTGATATTTTTGAGATGGAATTTAAATCTTTTCCATCAAAGGATCTTATTAGTGCATCGAGTTCATCATCACTTAAACTGTCGAGCACCTTTCTAAATTTAAGTGATCTATCAAGGTTTTTACCTATCCTATCACGCCATGTGCTCTCATAATTTGAGAGGAAGCCTGAATCAGTTCTCTGTGATTCAATCGCATCAGTCGCTACATCCGCGGCTATCATCGCGCACTCTGCTGCAATGTGTATACCACCACCCGTGAGGGGATCGACCTGACCCGCTGCGTCACCAACGACAAGCAGGCCATCTGTGCATGTTCTACCGATGGGGCCGGCAACGGGCACAGCACCCGCGTTGAACTCCAGCCTGCTGCAGCCTGCCCTGGAGATGAAACTGTTAAGATAGTGTAGCGGACCATTATCAGAGCATCTTGTTCTCCGTACACCCACACCAACATTTGCCCTACCATCACCCTTAGGGAAGATCCATAGGTAACCTGATGGAGCAAAGGTACTCCCGAAGTAGAATTCCATGGTTTCATCATCCACATCCAAACCGGCAACCTCATACTGGGCACAGGAGCACAGTTCTCCCGGTCTGAAACGTGTATCAAGCCCCGCCATACGGCCAACACCTGACTGAATGCCGTCTGCTGCAATTACAATATCTGATTCAACCTCATGGGTTCCATCTGGACCCCTGAATTTAACACCGGAGACGGATCCATCATGGAATATGAGGTCCTTCACCCGTGACCCTGCAGAGACATCCGCCCCGGCTTCAGCGGCGCGCAAAGCTAGGTATTTATCAAAAATCTTTCTTTCAATGATGTAACCACTTATAATCGGGTTTCTGGTTGTTATCCTTGCACCATGTGGTCCGTTGATCGCAGCCGCATTTATTCTTGTACATGTGAACTCAGGAAGGGGCTTTATACCTGTTGATTTGAAGAAACTGTCACTCACTCCCCCGGCGCACTGTACAGGGGTCCCTATTTCCGGGTTTCCTTCAAGCATGAGGACCCTCAGACCATTTTCTGCTGCATGGTATGCTGCTATGGAGCCTGCCACACGACCACCAACAACAACAACATCATACTTCATCCTGACACCCCATCGCATCCACAGGACAGACTGCAGCACAGGCAAGACACCCCACGCACCCATCCCCCATGATGATGCCTTCCTCAAGTTCCAGGGTACCTGATGGACAGACATTCACACAGGCACCGCAGCGCATACACCTTGATGGATCGTGTTTCAATGAATCACCCACTAGATTTATGGACACCCGGTTTAATTAATCTTAGGATATACTGCACCGTTAAATTAATATATGACTTTTTACTACTATCAATTACCATGCAGGGGTGCCCGAGCGGCCAAAGGGGGAGGACTTAAGATCCTCTGGCGCAGGCCTTCGAGGGTTCGAATCCCTTCCCCTGCACTAGAGTTTTAGCTGTCCTGAAATTGAAATTGTTTGCCTTAGTGGCTCAGGTGGTAGAGCGATGCCTTGGTAAGGCATAGGTCGGGGGTTCGAATCCCCCCTAAGGCTTTTCATTGATTTTAAGGTGTTCTAATGGAGAAAAAAATTGCTCAGATCTCGGACATACACTTTGGTGAAAAGAATTTCTCCAGCAAGCTCAGGGAGAATCTTCTAGGACAGCTTCAGGATGAGAATCCTGACCTCATAGTTGTTTCAGGTGACCTCACCACAGAGGGCTATGCCCATGAATATGAACTTGCAGCTGAATTTGCAGATGAGCTGCGGTCAATCACATCAACATATATAATTCCAGGCAACCACGATGCAAGGAATGTTGGACTGGTGCACTTTGAGAAGATGATAGGTAAGAGGAAGTTTGTCCATCATGACTCAGAATTTGCTGTTATAGGTCTTGATTCATCTGAACCTGACATAAACGATGGTCAGATAGGGATGGATCAGCTGGAATGGCTTGCAAGGGAACTTGAGAGGGTTCCTGATCACCTCTGCAAGATAGTTACATTCCACCACCATCTGCTGCCCATACCAAACACTGGACGTGAGAGGAACATACTGCTGGATTCAGGAGATCTTCTCAGACTCCTCAATTCATATGGTGTTGACTTTGTACTCAATGGACACAAGCATGTGCCCAATGTCTGGATGATTGAGGGGATGGTCACACTGAATTCAGGCACAGCCACAACAAGGAAACTGAGGGGTGAGACGTTCCCCTCCCATAACCAGCTGAGGATAGATGATGATAGGATCTCCGTTGACCTTATAAACACCGAGAATGGTTCTAAAAGGGAAATGGCCAGTTATTCTGTTAAGGTTGAGGATGAAGAATACATGATATGTTCATATGTACACCCATGAGGCTTCCCTTAACCTCTAGTTTTGTTTTTATAAAAACATTAATATATCATCATCCACAATGTTCTCTAATAGAGAAAATAAATATGCATAATATGATCAGATCTAGCCATTAAGAATCTGCAGGTGGCAGCGTTGACCAAGGCATTTGATATACTGATGGCCGGGATAATCTCGGGAATAGTGGCATTCACAACCTCAAAGCTGGGAGTGGGCGGAACTGTCATGGGCGCTGTTCTTGGTTCAATGCTGTATCAGCTCCTTTCCCATTACCTCAGGGAGCCCCTCAAGAATGTTAAGACAGAGAGGGTTGAGAGCAGGGTTGTGTTTGCAATACCCCTCATTATAATAGTTGTAATTGAGGCGATATACCTCCTTGGAAATTTCCAGTGGAAACCCCAGCATATCTTCTACCTCCTTGAGGAGGCAACCGACTGGAACCTGTTCAGGTCAATAGGGGTTGGGCTCATGGTGATGGGTATCTACCCCCTCCTGCAACCTGAGACCATAAGGAAATCATATGGACATGTCCTATTACTCATGGGCTTCATTGTCCTCTTAAGGGGACTTGTGGATGTTCAGTCACCTCTGGTAATGGTTTACAGGTCGATTTTTTATGAATTCGACATCCTGATAACCGTGCTGGTCATAGTTACACTTCTCTACATGATTGTATCCATACTCAGGGAATCTGTTGTCATTGTAATGGAAGATGAGGTGTCTTTGGAGAATGAAAAATAAAACAAAAAATGCAACACTCAAGTCAATCATAGATGTTATACTCTATGAGAACCCATCCACACAGGATGAGATTGCAGAAAGACTTGGAATAACAAGACGGTATGTTACCAAACTCCTCCAGCCCTTAATAAAGGAGGGTGTTGTGAGAAGGGCCTACATTGTGGATATAAAGAAATTTGAGGAATTTCCAGAGCTTTTTGGTGAGGAGATCACATCCAGGGAATACGCAGGAAGCTTTTTTATCAAGGAGATACTCAGGGACATGGCACAGCATGTCTGCAAACAGCTCAGGAAGTCATTCAGGTCCCTTGAGGAATACGATGAGGACCTTGCAAATGAGGCCCTGAAGATGGACTACATAACGAACACCATGCACGAGAAGGTGAGGTCCTCTGTTGACACTGCAATAGCGATGAATCCCTACTCTGAGTTCAGCAAGACAATGGCATTCACAGAGATTGCCTATGACCTTGAAAGGATAGGTGATCACTCTGCAATAATAGCAAACTTCGCAGTTAAGGAGTCCTATGAGGTTGACCCTGCGATGATGGAGTACCTCCGGGAGATGTTTTCAATTGCTGTTGAGATGGTGAATACAGCAATGGAAGCATTCCTCAACGAGAAACTTGAACTCAAGGCAAAGCTCATGTCCCTTGAGGATGATATTCACAGGGTCCAGAAGAACGCCCTTAACTGTGTGGCCACACAGATGGCTGAAACACCATTTGAGGATAAGGAACGCTCAACCTATTACATATCCCTTTCAAGGGTTGTGAAGACCTTTGAGAGAATAGCGGATATTTCAATTGAGATATTTGATACTGCAGGGGAATATTACAGGAATATACCGCGGACAACAACGCCTGAGCGTTTCAGGAGGCGTGAGAGGGAGGGTATGTGATTCACTTCTTTTTCTTTTCCATGTATTCCTTTATTTTCCTCTCTTCCCATTCCTTACCAAGAAGCCTGTCGCCAATAAAGACACCGAAGGCGTGCCATATGACTCCTATTCCCCAGAAGACTGTTATCCAGTAGAACCACCATATACCCGGGCTTGAAAGAAGGTTTATGAGGAAAAGGGTGAAGTTAACTATTACAAAAACAGATAGGTGTATGTAAAATCCCTTAAGTTCCTCTACTCTCTTCCGGGCTCTTTCGTATTCATCGTCCTGCATAGTTCTGCCCCTTCAATGGATCTGTAGTCAGTCTCTAATATTCTTTTCTCCTCGCCGTCGTAGTGTATCTCTTCGATGTCGAAGAATTTCCTGAAGGCGGGT